>NZ_JAUBTS010000064.1:0-47116 GCF_036705105.1 Microcoleus sp. B9-D4 | reverse complement strand
CAGCTATTGCTCGTTTTAGTTCTCTTGCATCGATATCGCTTTTAATGAAATCTTCTAATTGGGCTATTTCTTTTTCCATATCTTTTTCTGGCAGTTGTAAGTTATTCATTTTTTTATGGTTACAATCAAGTATTGCATATAATTGTATCATAGTCTTGATAATGATTTAGGATTGCTATAGTCTGAAACCCTTGATTTACTTAGCCTCTGGTGTGCTTCAACAAGCGTTGCGATCGTACTGAGATCCGTGAAAGCGTTATTCTCAGTAGGTAAGCCATCAAACACTGTCCGAAGTGTTAATCAATAGTTAAAATCAATATTTTTGTTGTCCACTGTGGCTAACAGCTTTTTTTAAACGGAGACTGCAAATTTGTTGTTGTTTTTCCGTCAGGTGTCGCTAAGGCTGGCATGGCCATAGTTCCATATTTTATCTACTGTCATTTTTCATGAAAATTAGATGTAAAACAACAGCTTAATCAGCGAGAAGTTTTCTCGGTTGTCTCGCAGCAGTTCTACGATCGCGCTTTTTAAGATTTCCTTTAGTCGCTCGGAGTTAAAAGTAATTTCAGACATTGTACTTGTGAGGGATTTAGCGATATGCCTAACGATAGAGGCTATTTGTTCAAAACCTAGTTGATAATCTACTCAAGATTGTACAAAACTAACAGCGAGTAATATTTGTCTAGGTTCACCCCCTCTACTGGCAGTTAGGCAAATGTGTCAATCTATGTTATGCTGAGTCAAAATTGAGGAAAAATCATGTCAAAAGAAAGAAAAAGCAATAAAGAAGTCAAAAAGCCAAAGAAACAACCTGATGGTGTTGCTAAGCCGAAGGATGACAAAAAAAATTATGGTAGCACGGACGGCCGCAAGTAGAGATAGCTGCCACTCTTCGGATTGCGATTAATTTTGTTCAATTGTCATTACTATCGATTTTTAACAACTTTAAATATCCTCTTTTGGGATAAGGCGAAAACAGGTTTATTATATCTAGGGAATAGGCAATGCTAAACCGAAAGTATAATGAAATCTGTTTTTAGCCATGAATATTAAACATTCCGTCGCCGATCGACTTTAACACCATTTATTTAGACTTGGTTGAAAAAAAATAGAGTTCGATCGCCCAAATCTATCACAGGGATATCTCTGTCACCGCAATATTACCCTCAAAACACACGTCAACATCAGTCCCCGCCGCCCGATCGCGCGAGCCGTACTCTCCCGCATAATAAAAGTATTCTCCCTCCACCCGGTACACCACCGGCAGCGGCTGCGTCGAAGGCCGGCAAAACACAATTTCCGGTTCCGCACTTCCCGGCGCTAAATGCGGCAAATTTACATTCCAGAAACACCCCGACTTTGGTTCCCGGTTGAGCAAATCCGCCAACACCCGCGATGTCCAACGAGTAGCGACATCCCAGTCAATTTCGAGCGGCCTTTTAATCCGGTGGGAAATTGCGATTCCCGGAATACCGTGCATGGCTGCTTCGCGCACAGCCGCCACCGTACCCGAAATATACACGTCAACCCCCAAATTGCCACCCGCGTTAATACCCGAAAGCACCAAATCCGGCTTCGCACAAACGTGATGAAGAGCAATACGCACGCAATCGGCCGGTGTTCCCCCTACAGCATATTCCACGGACGATCGCCGATCGACATGAATCGGACTGTGAGCCGTCACTTGATGCCCGCAGCCGGACAATTGCCCCTGCGGAGCCACCATAATTGTTTTGCCTTCTACAGCCTGCAAAAGTGCTTGAATGCCGGGAGCGTCGATGCCGTCGTCGTTGGTTAAAATTATCGTCATTATGTGTCGGTTTTATAGAACCGATTTGAGAGCGCAGAGGCTGGCAACCTTCTGATAGTTCTAGCCCAAATTGGTTGTTGGTTGGTGGCGATCGTCAGTATGAGCATTGCCACACATTTATATCATGACATTAATTGAACAGTTGCCCCAGAAATGTGGCGCGCCACATTTTAGCCGAGTCGCACCTTGATATGACAGCTAAAGCGGCTTGTTACGCTTGCCCCAGTGCAGCATTCATAACATCAGTGTCGATGCAAACATCAATTAATCACATAATTTTTTCCTCGGCTCTCCCCGATGCTAGGTGTTAAAAGTAGCAGATGATACTAAGTATCTGAGACTGAACGTTGAAACCCTCGATCGTGCTAAATTATTAGCTTGCGTTATCACCATAAGTACGAGAGAGCCGATAATAAGTTAATGTCGATTCCCATGGCGCTTTGACGCAGGGGATGGGAGAATAGATATCAAATATTTATCAAAGATAGTATCTAAGTTACAGTCCTCATTTCCCATTCATAAGTCAAATACTGATCTACACTGTTACCATTATTACATTTTAATTCAGGAGAGTGATATGAACGAACCCACTCAAAGCAATACCAAAGCAGGTTGTCCCCCAGTTCCTCAGTCGATTATGAGCGCCAGTCGGGAAGAACTAGATGACATTCCAATGAACATTAAGGGGGAACTACCAGAAGAGGTACAGGGTTATATCTTCATTGTTGCGCCAGTAGGAACCGTTGAATCAGGAGGTCTTCCTTTTGCCGACGGAGACTCATTTTTGAATGGCGACGGCATGATTTACCGACTTGATTTTAATCAAAAGGGTCAAGTAATTTTGAAAACGCGGATTGCCAAGCCTCTAGATTACCATTTTGACGAGGCAACTAAGGGTAGTAAGTTGGGATTTCGCAATCATGGGATCTTAAGGTTTTCCTTACTTCTGGGCGCTCGCAACGAGTTAAATACAGCTTTTCTGCCTGTGAAATTCTTAAAAGACGAACAGGAGCGTTTGTTAGTAACTTATGACGCGGGTCGTCCTTATGAAATTGATACCGATACCCTTCATCTGGTGACGCCAGTTGGGTCAAATAAAGAGTGGCGTCCTGAAGCTCCTCTGCCCTATCTTTTTCCACCCATTTTTAGTACCGCCCATCCTACTTTTGATACCTACACGGGCGATATGTTCGCAGTTAATTATGGTAGATCGTTAGAGAATTTTCTTGAGACTATACCTTCCATTGAGAAGATAGACGAACGCTTTCCAGGAGTTCGTCTATTTTGGGAAAAATTTAAGGGTTTAGAAGATTTCGTCTATCTGATTCGCTGGGATGGAGTGAATCAATTGGAGCGGTGGACGCTGGTAAATCCTGATGGTTCGCCAGTCAGCATCAAGCAAACTATCCATCAGATTGGAGTAACGGAAAATTATGTAATTTTGATGGACACAGCCTTTAGCACTGGACTGGAGCAGTTGCTCACCAATCCTTTTCCAGAAAACAAAGAGCTAGAAAGAATTTTAAGGGAATTATTAGAAAGTCCACCGTCACCCGATTCTATTATTTATATCGTTAGCCGCAGCGATCTGCAAAAGGGGAAGGGGCAGCGTCCAGCCTTGAACGAACCTGAAGTTAAAGTTGTCGCGCGAAAAGTGGTAATTCCCCTCGAAGCGGCTCACTTTTTGGTGGACTATGAAAATCCTAACGAGAAAATTACGCTCCACGTAGCTCATATTTGTGCTTGGGACGTTGCTGAATGGCTGCGTCAATACGATATTTCCCCTTATCAACCTCACAATCCCGTGCCTAAAAACTTGCCTGGGATGGAACTGAATGAGATGGACATCAGCCGTTTGGGACGCTACGTAATTGACCTAAACAACCAAGATCAAACCATCGAGCCAAAAGTTATCTGGGATACCGAATATACATGGGGGCTGGGATTATACGCCTACCTTGACCGATTACCGTCAGGTAAAACTCCCAGAAAGCTAGATAATATCTACTGGATTTCTTTCGGACTGTGGAAGGATTTAACCACCGAGTTTTTGTGCCACTTATACCGAGATTATAAGTATCAGAAAGTACCGCAGTCAGATGTTCTGGCTCTGGCTGAAAAGGGCGTACCAGCTTGCTTGCTGCGGCTGGACACGCAGTCGATGGAAATTGCCGATCGCTATCAGTTTGATCCTGGCTACATCGTGAGTTCACCGCAGTTTATGCCACGTCGCGGTAATCAAGGTAGTTCAACCGACGGTTATATAGTTTGCACCGTTTTCACTCCCCAAAGAAATGAAATTTGGATTTTCGAGGCTGACAATTTGTCTGGCGGGCCGAAATGCAAACTCAGCCATAAATCCCTTGACTTTACATTCACATTGCATACAGCTTGGTTACAACAAATAGGGCCTCGTTCAGCTAAATACAAAATCTCGTTGCCGGAAGATTACGAGGAATTAGCAAAGAACTTCCAATCTCCGCCGGAATTCGAGAAAGAGATTCAGGAGTTGTTTGCTAAAGAGTTGTACCCGCGCTTTGAAAGTGAGTAAAAATTTACTAACAGGCAGATTCTCCATGAATCTGCCTGTGATTTAGAATAGTTAATGAAAAGGGTAAGGTGAAAACAATGATCGTTCTTTCAGGATACGAAATTATAGAAAAAATTTACGAAGGAGTAAGGACTGTTGTATATAGAGCTAAAAAAGATGGTTACAGACAACCAGTTATCATTAAAATTATTAAATATGATTATCCTAGCCTTGAACAAATCACCAACTTAAGGCAAGAATTTATAATTACTCAAAATTTAGAGTGTGAAGGAATTGTCAAAACTTACAACTTAGAAAATTATCAGAATAGTGTAGCGCTCATATTAGAAGATTTTGGGGGTCTATCCCTTTATCATTTTATGGCAGCCAATAACCTGTCAATAAGCGAGTTTCTGAGGGTAGCGATCGCTCTATCCGAAACTTTGAGCTATCTCCATCAAGTACCGATCATTCACAAAGACATTAAGCCCTCAAATATCATTATCAATCCAGCGACCGGAAAAGTAAAACTGACTGACTTTAGTATTTCATCGCGCTTGGAATTGAAAAACCAAAGCATTAGCAATCCCAACTTGCTAGAAGGGACTCTCGCTTATATGTCACCCGAACAAACGGGGAGGATGAATCGAGCAATTGACTACCGCACCGACTTCTACTCTTTGGGAGTGACTTTCTATGAAATGCTGACCAACCAGTTGCCATTTACTACCACCGATCCGATGGAGTTGGTTTACTGTCATATTGCCAAACAACCCGTCCCACCTAAAGAGGTAGCAGAAATTCCTCAAGCGGTTTCAGATATTGTGATGAAACTGTTAGCCAAAAATGCGGAAGACCGATATCAAAGTGCGGCGGGATTAAAATTTGACCTGGAAACTTGTTTGCAGCAATTGCAGACAACTGGCAAGATTGAAAATTTTCCCATCGGTCAACGCGATCGCGGCAACCAATTACTTATTCCCCAGAAGCTTTATGGTAGAGAAACCGAAGTCCAAATTCTTCTAGATGCCTTTGGACGAGTCAGCCTCGGTGCCACCGAGATGATGTTAGTTTCCGGTTATTCCGGGATTGGTAAAACTTCAATCGTCAATGAAGTTCATAAACCAATTGTAGCAGCTAGGGGAGCTTTTATTGCGGGTAAGTTTGACCAGTTTAAGCGCAATATTCCCTATGCGGCGTTAATCCAAGCATTTCAAGAATTAGTTCGTCAGCTATTAACCGAAAGTTCCGAACAAATTGCTATTTGGAAAGCAAACTTATTAAAAGCGCTAGATAATAACAGTCAAGTTATTATTGATGTTATCCCGGAAGTCGAACTAATTATCGGTAAACAGCCTGAAGTTCCTCAACTGGGTTCATCGGAATCCCAAAACAGATTTAATCGGGTATTTCAACAATTTATTCGCGTTTTTTGTCAACCCGAACACCCGCTCGTCATATTCCTAGACGATTTACAGTGGGCAGATTCGGCATCTCTCAAGCTAATCCAACTCTTAGTCACTGACCCAGATAGCAAATATTTATTAACGATTGGAGCTTATCGAGATAACGAAGTCAGTCCCGTTCATCCTTTAATTCAGACAATAGAAAAAATTCAAGAAACTGAAACGGTGGTGAATAATATCACCATTCAGGCGCTGGCTTTGGATAGCGTCAACCAATTAATCGCGGACACTCTCGATTCCAGCATAAATTCAGACAAAATAAAAGTTTTTTCACAGTTACTTTTTAATAAGACCCAAGGCAATCCGTTTTTCTTAACGCAGCTACTCAAAACCCTGTACTCGGAAAATCTGCTGGTTTATCAAGTAGATATAGACCGCTGGGAGTGGGATATTCAACAAATACAGGCGATTGGTATCGCAGATTTCAATATCGTTGAACTGGTTGCCAGAAATATTCGCAAACTCCCAGAAACAACCCAGAAATCATTAAAATTAGCGGCTTGTATCGGCAACCAATTTAACTTAGAAGTTTTATCAATTGTCAATGAAGAATCAAACATAGCGACGGCTGCTCATTTGTGGGAAGCACTGCAAGCGGGTTTGATTCTGCCGCTGTCTGAAAATTACAAAATTCCTCTAGTGTTTGCCCAGGAAGATTTGGCATCTGTACGCGATATCAAAGTTGACTACAAATTTTTGCACGATCGAGTGCAGCAAGCAGCTTATTCTTTGATTCCAGAGTCAGAGAAAAAAGCCACTCACCTGAAAATTGGTCAACTGTTGCTGAATAATACAACAGAGCAAGAGCGAAAAGATAATATTTTTGCTCTGGTTAACCAACTGAATTTTGGCACAGATTTGCTAACTAATCAGTCAGAAAAAGATGAGTTAGCCCAATTAAACCTGATTGCTGGACAGAAAGCAAAGGCAGCTACTGCATATGAAGCCGCTATTAATTATTTGAATGTAGGTATAGAACTCCTGAGTCAAGATAGCTGGGAAAGTCGATACGATTTGACATTTGATTTTTATCTGGAAGCGGCGGAAGCCGAATATCTCAATGCCAATTTAGAACGAGCGGGGAGCTTGTGCGATCGCACTCTCCAAAAAACCAAAACCATCCTCGAACAAGTCAACTTATACGAACTGAAAATTAGGCTTAACCTCGCTAAAAACCAGAACAATTCTGCGGTAGATACCGGACTGCAAGTTCTAGAAATGCTGGGAGTGACCATATCTCAATCACCGCCGCAAGAACTCAATATTGAGGAGTTAGCTAACCTGCCAGAAATGACCGATCCCTACAAGCTGGCGGCTATGCAGTTTTTAGTTCTGATTTTCCCACCAGCTTGCTTCGCAGAAAGCCCGCTATCGCTACCAATTCTATATACTATGATCGAACTTTCTCGTCAGTATGGGAATTCGCCACAGTGTACTTTTGCATATTCTATTTACGGAATACTCGTGTCTTGGCTCATACCAGATATAGATTTTGCCTATCAACTTGGTGAACTTTCTTTACAAGTATTAGAGCAGTTAGATGCCAAAGAGTTTCGTTCTAAAACATTGGTTAATGTTTCCATCTGTATTACGCACTTCAAAAAGCATACTAGGGAAACTATAGAACCCCTTCGTCAAGCAATTAATAGCGGCTTAGAATTTGGAGATATAGAATATGCTTGTCATGCTGCTGATTACTACTGCGCTCATCTGTTTTTTAATGGCGAGCATCTAGACTACGTGCAAGAACAACAAAAAAACTATATTGATTTTGCAGATAAGTTTTCCCAAGAACATCAGTTTTATCTGCTCAAAATTATTGGTCAATTAGTCGCAAATTTACGAGGCATAACAGATAATAGCCTGATTTTAACTGGTGAATTTTTGAATGAGGGAGAAGCTATTGCTTATTTGACAAAAATTAATAATTTAATGTCTTTATTTAGAGTGCTTTTTGCAAAAACCCTACTTTGCTATTTATTTAAAGATTATAAAAATGCTATAATTTATGCTAAAACAGCGTTAAATAATTCAATGCTTGTTCAAGGTAACATTAGTTTTAATAACCACGTTTATTACTATTCTCTGGCTCTTTTAGCTCAGTATTTTCAGGAAACTGAGGAAAAGCAGCAACAATACCTGAAACAAGTAGAAGAAAATCAGGAAAAGATGAAATATTGGGCGTTTCATTGCCCAGCCAATTACCAGCATAAGTATGACTTAGTAGAAGCAGAAAAAGCCCGCGTCTTAGGGCAATCTTTCTCAGCAATGGAATATTACGACCGGGCGATAGATGGAGCCAAGGAAAATGGATACGTCCAGCACGAAGCCCTCGCCAATGAACTAGCAGCAGAATTTTATTTAGCATTAGGTCGTCAGAAAGTAGCGCGTACCTACCTGATAGACGCTTACTATGCTTATATTCGCTGGGGAGCAAAGGCAAAAGTTAAGGATTTAGAAGAGCGCCATGCTGAATTAATCGCACCTATCGTCGGTAGGAAAAATAGCCTGACGAGTGGAAGAGACGAAAGGATTATTCAGAGCAGAACCACTGTAACTTCTACCAGTTCAGGTGCTGCAAACGAGCTGGATTTATCAACAATTATCAAAGCCTCCCAAGCGCTCTCAGGGGAAGTTCATTTAGATAAGTTACTCTCGAATTTGATGCAAGTCTTGCTGGAAAACGCGGGAGCAGAAAAATTTTATTTCCTCCTACCTGACCCAGCAGGTAAGTGGAAAATAGAAGCTCAATGTACGGGTGAACGATGTGAATTAATCTCCAAGTCAGCGACTGAAAGTCAAGAGATTCCTATCTCGCTGGTTAATTATGTAGAACGCACGCAAGAAACTCTTGCGATCGATGATGCAACGAATAAAAGCAGGTTTGCGTCTGACCCGTATATTATTCAGCAGCGACCTAAATCTATTTTGTGTAGCCCCCTGATTAATCAAGGTAAGTTGGTAGGCATCTTATATCTAGAAAATAATTTAACAGCGGGGGCTTTTACGCGCGATCGCTTAGAAGTCCTCAACATCATTTCCGCCCAAGCTGCGATCTCCATCGAAAATGCCCGTCTCTATCAAACTTTAGAAGAAAAGGTGCAACAACGCACCGCCCAACTCGCCCAAGCAAACCAGGAAATTAGCAGCCTCAACAACAAACTTAAAGCCGAAAACATCCGCCTCAGTGCTGAGTTAGAAGTCACGAAACGACTGCAACAAATGATCTTGCCCAAACAATCAGAACTTGATAAAATTAAAGGATTAGAAATAGCTGGATATATGCAACCTGCCGATGAAGTTGGTGGCGACTACTACGACGTGCTAACCCAAAATGATCAGGTAAAAATTAGCATCGGCGATGTTACGGGACATGGTTTAGAAAGTGGCGTATTAATGATTATGGCGCAAACCGCCGTCCGCACTCTCCAACAAATGAACGAAACCGATCCGGTGAAGTTTCTTGATGTGTTAAACCGCACCCTTTATGGCAATATCGAGCGCATCGACTCGTCTAGAAACATGACCTTGGCTTTGTTAGATTATCAAGATAGTAACCTTACCCTCAGCGGTCAACATGAAGAAATAATTGTAGTCCGTACTGATGGTAACATCGAACGGATCGATACAATGGAACTCGGCTTTCCTCTGGGATTAGAGGAAGATATTGCTGATTTTGTTTCCCAAGTTCAAGTGCATCTTAATTCAGGGGATGTAGTAGTGCTTTACACAGATGGAATTACCGAAGCTGTAAATATAAATAAAGTGTATTACGGGATAGAAAGATTGTGCCAAGTGACCAAAGAAAATCGCCAGAAAACCGCTGAAGAAATTCGACAAGCAGTAATTGATAATCTGCTGGAACATATTGACAAACATAAAGTTTTTGACGACATTACGTTGGTAGTCCTAAAACAGAAATAACGCAAGTTGGTAATTGGTAATTAGTAATTGGTAATTGGTAATTGGTAATTGGTAAATTGTTTAAGCGTCCGACGATCGAAACCGAGTTCACGCCCAACAATTGGGGAAATGGTGCGCGGACTCACGAAGGTGCGATCGAAAGCTGAGCGCCACGTCTGTGCTAAATTGGGCGATCGGGCGAATTGGTATAATCAAAGGCAACATCAGCGCTTTCACGGGTCAAACGCTGCTTTCGATCGCAGCCCCAAGGCCGCGACTGCCTCCGGTAATCAGTGCGCGTTGATTCTTGAGTGCGTGGTTCATCTTCGATACCCTGTCATATCATTTCCGGTTACACTCATACATGATGTTGACGGTTGACGGTTGACTGTTGACGCCGTGAACAGTGAACAGTGAACACGAATTTACTATTCCGATGCTAACGGATTTGATATCAGTGCTAAGTTGGGCGATCGGCGAATTTACTGCAAACATCCACCTACAATCCAAAATTCCTCAAACACATCAACCAACTTGTGGTCAAAATAAATTTGTGTGTATCCGTACCAACTGACACCAAAACCTCGTGAGTATTAGGTTGCCTCGCCGGTTGAATAGACAAAACTTGCACCATCGTATTAACGAGTAATATCAAATCCGTTGGTATCGGAATTATTCATCTCTCTCTTCTCTTCCTCTGTGTCCTCTGCGGTCTCTGCGGTTAAATCATTCCGAAATTAGAAATCTCATTAAAAGCTAAGTCTAAATCCCCCTTTCCTGCCAATAACAGTAAAAGGGAGATTTAGGACGATCGCTAAAGCGTCAAAGACTGAGGATTTGTCTCAATCAATTTCGCTAAATCTTGCAAGAAAGACGCAGCATCAGCACCGTAAATAATCCGGTGATCGCAAGTAATATTCACCTGCATTTGGCGCTTCACTCCCATCAAACCATCTTCATTAGCTACTACTTGCGGCCGCGAAGAGCCGATCGCCAAAATCGAGCCTTGATTCGGCGGCAAAATCGCGTCAAACTTGTCTACTCCAAACATTCCCAGATTGGAAAGAGTAAAAGTTCCCGTGCTGTATTCATCAGGCTTCAACTGCTTGGTGCGGGCGCGATCGACTAAATCCTTCCAAGTGCGGGAGAGCGAATAAATATCCAGGCGATCGGCATTTTGCAGCACCGGCGTAATCAAACCGCCGCCATCCATCGCCACCGCTACCGCCACATTAATATCAGCGCGGTATTGAATTCCCGACTCCACATAAGAAGCATTCAGCAGAGGATGTTTTTGTAAAGTTACAGCTACAGCCTTCGCCAGCATAGCCGTCATCGTGACGCCCTTCGACTTAATTTGTTTGTAGAGTTTGTCCAGATTATCAGTAGTAATTGTGTAACCCACGCGGAAAGACGGCACGCTCAAACTTGCTTCCATATTCCGCACCACCGCATTTTGCAGCGCATTCATCGGTACTTTTTGGCCCGAAAGTGCGATCGCTGGGACTGGTGTGGGTACGGGTTTGGCTGCGGCGGGCGCTGCGGCGGGGGTGGGTGCTGCGGGTGCCGGTGCTGCGGGGACTGTTACCGCTTGCTGAACCGGAGCTGGTTGAGCTTTGCCTGCTGCTGCTTCCACATCCTCTGCGACAATGCGACCGTTGGGCCCGCTGCCTTTGATAGAATTCAAATCTACTTTAAACTCTTTGGCTAATTTGCGAGCGCGGGGAGAAACGATGCTGCGGCCGTTTTGGCGACTGACATTTTGCTGCAAACCTGCTGAGGATGTAGCTGCGCTCACAGGAGCGGGGCTGGGAGCCGGGGCGGCGGCGCTTGGGGCGGCGGCTCCTTGCTGCTGAGCTGCGGCGATTTCGGCTTCTGTTTCTGCTACGAGGGCGATTGCTGCCCCCACCGGAGCAACTTCGCCCGCAGGTACGATAATTATTGCTAAATAGCCTTCGTAGAAAGACTCGACATCCATGTCGGCTTTGTCGGATTCAACAACTACCACCGTTTCGCCTTTTTCTACTTTGTCTCCGGCGGATTTGACCCAGGAAACAATTTTGCCCTCTGTCATGGTAGAACTCAGGGCTGGCATGAAAACTTCGCGAATCATCTGTAAAAAGTCCTTTTGTGTTGGTAATAGGTAATCGGTATTTGGCAATTGATAATTGGCGATCGGCCACCGGCAATACTTATTATGCCAGTCTCTCGCATTCTTGATGTGTGACTGTTGACTCAAAATCAATTGCCAATTACCGATCGCCAATTACCACTTACCAATTTCTAAATATCACCTCGAATTTCTTCGACTATTCCGTCGCGGAGGAGAATTTCTACTTGCATTTTTTGAATCAAGTTTTCTCCGAGCCCGACAGTGAACGTGCCGTCAATTTGACCTTGACTCACTTCTTGTTCCAGGTCTAGCACCTGCACTTGCTGAAGCTGTTGCAGATTTTGGTTTTTCTGTTCTAGCAGTTCGCTTTTTCTTTGATTCACCTGCACTTGAATATTTTCTATTTGCTGCATTACTTGCGGGCCTGGGGGCTGCAGATTTTGCTTTTGGATTTCTGAAATCATCCGCTGCCCTTGCATTTCTAACTGTTGTAGCTGAGAGTCTATTTGGTTGATTTGGGCTTGGAGTTGCTGTTGAGCTTCTTCTTTCCAGCGGGGAGTAACGACGACTTTAACGTTAATCGATCGCTTCAAGAGTAATTGTGGTTCCATAAAGTTGTTGCTTGTCAATTAGGAATTAGGCATTAGTCATTAGTTTGTAAACATGAACTAATGGCCCAGGACTGAGGACTCGGATTCGGGACTCGGGTGTTGGGATAATTTTTTCTTTTCCATTCCCCAAGTCCAGCGAATATTTCAAAACATCCCGTCAATCATATCGCGGTAGTGTTGCGTCACAACCGGGCGCTTAATTTTCAGGGTCTGGGTCAACATTCCATTTTCCATCGAAAATGGCTCCTGAATCAACCGGAACGGGCCGATGCGATCGTCCGCGCGGTATCCAGGGCGATTTTGCACCTCTCGGTTCAATTCTTTGCGGAATAAATCTTGAATTGTCTTGCTATTCCAGTCAATTTCGTGTAATGGGGGATTCTGAGTTTCTGCCCATTTCTGCACGGCTTCTGCATTGGGGACAATTAAGGCGCCGACGGATTTCTGGTCTTGACCTACTAGCATAATTTGGTCGATGTAGGGGCTGCGGAGGCAGGCGTCTTCTATGGGCTGGGGTTCGATGTTTTCGCCGTTGGTGAGGACGATCGTATCTTTGGCCCGCCCGGTCAAGATTAAGTCGTTTCCCGGTGTCAGCCAGCCCAAATCGCCGGTGTCGAACCAGCCTTCGGAGTCGATCGCCTTGGCAGTCGCTTGGGGATTAAGATAATAGCCCTGCATAATTTGCGGCCCCCGCGCCAATACTAAACCGCGCTGGCCTGTGGGCAGTTGCTGTCTGGTTTCGGGGTCTACTATTTTAATTTCCGTATGGGCGATCGGCTGTCCTGCGGAACCTTTAAGATTGTGCCAAGGGCGGCGGACGGTTAAAACCGGGGACGTTTCGGTTAAACCATATCCCACTAACAAACCGATATTCGCTATTTCAAAGAAATTGTCTATATGCGCGGCCAAAGAACCGCCACCGCTAATCGCCCATTTTAAGCGTCCCCCTGTAGCTTCCCTGACTTTTTGGTAAACCAGTTTTTCGGCGAGGGCGTGCACGGGCGACAACAGAATGCTTTTGGTGCGGGCGATTAGTTTTTCGGAAGCAGAAGCCGGTTTCAAACTGAGAGTTAATCCTTGGAAAATGCGGCGGTTCTCGATGTATTGCTGGCTGGAAGATAACAGGAAATTCACCAATTTTTGTTTGTTAGGTGGCTGTTCCCGAAACTGCTTTTGTACTGCCTCGTAAATCGATTCCCAGATGCGCGGAACGCTGACCATGTACTGGGGTTTGTAAGTTTTAAAGTCTTGTTTGAAATAGCGAATATTGGTGTAAAGTTGCGTGCATCCTTGGGAAAGCAGGAAGTATTCGACGCTGCGTTCGTAGGCGTGCCAACTGGGCAGAATGCTGAGAACGCCGTCGCCGCCTTCGGGCTGGAGAATTGTGCCCAAGGTGTTGAGTTGGTGCAGCAGGTTGCCGTGAGTCAGCATGACGCCTTTGGGTTTGCCGGTGGTGCCGCTGGTGTAGAGGAGGGTGGCGAGGGTTTGAGGCTTGTGGTTGGTGGGTTTGAGGGGACGGTTGGCCCCTGTGGTCATCACTTGGGAAAATTTGACTGTGCTTAGGGTTTGGCTGGTTTCCGGTTCTTCGTCGGAGAGGAGGACGATGAGTTGAATGGGCAAATCAGGGAGGCGGTGTTGCAGTTTTTTCAGTAATGCCAGGTTTTCGACTACCAAGGCGGTGCTGCCGCTGTCTTGGATGATGTACAGGAGTTCTTGAGGGTCGGCGGTGGCGCCTCGAACCACGTTGGCGGCCCCGGCCATCATGATACCTTGGTCGGCTATCAGCCACCGGGGACTGTTGTCTGCGAAGAGGGCGACGCGGGGAGGGACTGCTTCTTCGGGATTTGGTTCGATGCCGAGGGCTTGGAGGCCGGCGGCGAATTGCTGGATTTGCTGGTAGAGGTCGGTGTAGGTGAGTTTGATTTCTGGCTGGGTGTGGGGGTCGTGGAGGGCGACGGTTTGACCGAATTTTTGTTTGACGATCGCCCAAATTTCGGGTATCGATCGAATGGAACTGTAATCGATTAGCTTGCTGAGGTTCGCGCGATCGCGATCGGTCATTTGAGATGATGTGTAAGATGCTGTGCTGTTCATAGGGTATTTTCCTGACTGAGTTTTCGGAGATAAAATTATTGGCTATTAGTTTAATATCACAGTTATTTTAGAACTTTGTGGCAGTGTCGTGACAGTTTGTAAACTTGCTATTGTCTATTCGGACAATTAGAGATACAAAATGATGACAGTTATAGTTGCACCGAAATACATGAATTTACGAAAGTTAATAGTAGTTGCTTTGAGTGCGATCGTAGCATTATCTGGAAATGTAATTTTCGCCGAAGTTGCACAGACGCAACCGGGAAACAGTAGACGAACATTTGCCGATTGGTGTCGCCAAAAAGCTGATTTGAGTCCTGAAGGTAAATATACTGTTGAGGTGCTGTTGAAGGAAGCAAAGACTAATGAGTGCGATGCCGCCGATCGAAAACTTTCGAGTCTCACGCAACTCTACCTCGGCAACCATCGAATCAGCGATATCAAACCGCTAGCATCCTTGACTAACCTGAAGGAGCTCTACCTCCACGACAATCAGCTCGGCG
The DNA here is from genome assembly GCF_036705105.1 of Microcoleus sp. B9-D4. Classification (NCBI taxonomy): domain Bacteria; kingdom Bacillati; phylum Cyanobacteriota; class Cyanophyceae; order Oscillatoriales; family Microcoleaceae; genus Microcoleus; species Microcoleus sp. B9-D4. The sequence continues at coordinate 32,086 of NZ_JAUBTS010000064.1, read as the reverse complement.
ACATCAAACCACTAGCATCTTTGACTAACCTGACTTGGCTTTCCCTCAGCTTAAATCCGATCGGTGACATCAAACCGCTAGCATCCTTGACTAACCTGACTAATCTCTACCTCAACGAGAATCAGCTCGGCGACATCAAACCACTAGCATCCTTGACTAACCTAAAAGAGCTCCAACTGGGCAACAATCGAATCAGCGATATCAAACCACTAGCATCCTTGACTAACCTGACTAATCTCTACCTCAGCTTAAATCCGATCGGTGACATCAAACCGCTAGCATCCTTGACTAACCTGACTTCGCTCACCCTCATCAACAATCGAATCAGCGATATCAAACCACTAGCATCCTTGACTAACCTGACTTGGCTCTTCCTCTACAACAATCGAATCAGCGATATCAAACCACTAGCATCCTTGACTAACCTGACTGTGCTCGACCTCCACGACAATCAGCTCGGCGACATCAAACCGCTAGCATCTTTGACTAAACTGACTGAACTCAGCCTCAGCGGAAATCCAATCGCTCCCAAAACTTGCCCGCTCAAGCCAGAGTCTATCTGTAAATGGGAACCATAATTTACTAGAGGGAGGTACGGAGGCTGTGTTGTCGCTCAAGTACGATCGCCAATTCTATCCTCACATCGGCTTCAGTCAGGGGGAGATTGTCGGGAAGGTTGATCGTAATTTGCATGATTTATACTACCTTTTAATTTCAATTGTCTCTGAAGTGCGATCTTTTAATTTGGCAATTCGGGTTTAATTTTGTTAACATGACTTACCCACAGACACTATCTGTAGGGCGAAGCACACCCCACCTTCTCCCCACAAATAGTATAAAAATTGCTCCGCATAAGTCCTATTTAAGCGACCTTGCGCGGTGCATCAACCATCGGCGCAGTACCAAACAAATGTCTTAGATAACTGCGACTGATCTCGCGGTTCCAGCGCCGCAGGCGCACCATCACTCGCGTGAATGTAAAAGTCAATTCCAACACCAAAGAAAGCTGTTTGAGACTGAGTGAAGTATTAAACACATCATTGCCGTGCGTGCGTTCAATCTGATGGTGTTTCAGCAAAGCAATCAGGTTTTTGGTAGAGCCTTTCAGTTGATTAAAATAACTCTGGGAGAATGCCCAGCGGCTGAAACCCCAAAACTTAGCCAAATGATTGATTTCATCCTGTAAAGGCTGAGAAATTGCCTGTTGCAACGATCCTGTTGAGTGTACCATCAACCATAAATAAACAGAAGTAGCTCCCCACTCGGTACTCAGGCGACTAATCACGTGTTTGTAGGTATCTTGCCAAGCGTCACCTGTGGATTGACAGCCATTCACAGAGTTCGGTTTAACTTGCAGTTTTTCGGCTGTAAGTTGCTGGTAAATTTTCCTAAATGTCGGGCAATGTTGGCGTTCTTCTTTTTCCCAGACACCTATCTCTAGAATGTTGCCGTTGGCATCAAAAATTCCTCCCATAAACCGCGCCATTTGCGGGTAAATATGCTGTAAGTAGCACCAACTTTCTCTACCGTAACTGCGGATGGGAGCTTCAATTTCTGCCGCACTTGCTAAAATTTGCAAAAATATTTCTGGCTTGACACCAATAATTTGGTCGCAATTGATTCCTTGCCAATCTATGGGTTCCCAAGGGCGGGGATGCGGGGTGGAAAATTGCCGGGGGAGATCCGAAAGTCGATCGCTCAAAACTTCCAATGACATATAATGGTCGATGAGGGAGTTAATCCTGGCCCGACTTTGCAAGTAGCGAGGGCTTTGATACTGATTTCCAGCCAAATCAATTGTATACACCTTACCAGTAGCTTTCATTGTTTCTGCCTGTTCGTAACTTTTACAGCTATTGTGCAAAAGGCATTTGGGAAGTCGCAATGAGTAACGTGCAGGCTGCTCAATTACTAGCAGTTGCCTTGACTGACCCGAACTCAGGTGAAACGGCATGAAGTAGGGTGAATTAAACAACAGATGATACGGCTAAGATGTGCCGAAGAGTAGCCTTCCTCCCATCAATCGTCTATACTTCAGTCTTGATCAATTCCATAAATAGAAAGGTCGTGGTGCTGGCCTTGCAAAAATTTTTTATTTTTAGAACCGCGCAGCACGTCTATAGCAATCCTCGCATCATTTGTGAATTTCTTACGGACTCCCAGCGGGTTCGGGTGGGGTAAAAAATTTACGACTCCTGCAAGGATTGCTATATAATGGGATTGATGACCAAATTTTATTGGCACCTCGCCACGCCAGAAAGAAATTTTATGGCCTCAATTGTCAAGTCTTCTACTGGTTTTTGATGGCAACAGTTGTCGCAATTGCCGCAATTTCCTGGAAATAAATCCCCCAAATAATTTAACTCGATTGTGCGGTGGCAATCGCTGGATTCTGCATAGTTAATTACTCGCCACAAGTGTCTGGCATTGCATCACAGCAATTAACCGCCAAATCAGCACCGTCAATCTTGGTTTCAACAGTGTCGGTAATTGAAAATACAAAGACTTGCCACCGCCCGTCGGCATGACAATCATCATATCCAGTTTTTGTAAAGCAGGTTCGACAATTTCCTGAGTTGGTTGTTGGATTCTACACTATTCCATGTTGGAGAACACATACACTGAGTGCGATCGCACAAAATTCCTTAAGCAGAGAAACCGATACTTTTAATCGGGGTTTAGATTGATAGTGATGGGTAGCGATAGTGATGGGTTTGGGCCCTCACAGAAGTCACCCCCAAATGGAAAGCCGTTATCAACAGCAGAATTTTCCACTTTACTTTAATTCGTTACATACCGAGATTAGATGGTCAATTATTTGCTTGAATTACTGCTACAAATTAACAGCCATCAATATTTCTTTACAATGTGCGGAATCTGGACTTCACAAACAAGCGTCAAAAATTGATGGTTTTTGAATCTTGAATGTAAATTTTTGCGTATATATACGTATACCGGCCACAACAGTTGCCTTCGCAACTTCACACAATCTTCATAAATTTCCGTAGAATTACGGTAAATTTATAAAGATTAGGTAAAGATTACCCTTAAAGGTAGCCAAAATCACGATTCTGTAAGTTAAACTGAGAGCCAGCCAAAACCATACTTACGTAATCACCGCAAAATCCTGAAAGAACGCAATTTTATATATCCTAAAGGCGTTGAAGGGATGTCGTAACTCAGGGGTGTTAGTCGGACATATCGACAAACAGTTTTTAAGCCAACTAAATTGCAACTAAACCAATAAAAATTGCTCATAACCGGGTTAGTTGTAATTCAAAAAAATTGAAACACTTTTTTGACAGGGTAAGTTATGAAAAAAAATTTAGGGGTGGAAAATCACATTGTTAAAACCCGAGAAGCCTTGGAAAAATTCCCGGCTATTCAGAAAATTTTCGAGGAAGTCGGTGCAGGGCCGACATTAGTGGCAAAATTAAATAAAGCCTGTGAAATTTGCGAGTTTCAGCTCGGAGATGAAATCACTCAATATCAAACATCAGATAATAGCAACAATTTCGTTAAAAAAGAACAGAGCGATCGCAATTTTTATTTAGTTGGCGAGGGAAGAGTCAGGCTGCTAGCGGTAGAAGCGTCCCAACAGCAGGAGATTTCGGCGGTGGTACTGGAAGTCGGAGCAATATTTGGGACAGATAATTTATTTATTGAAAGCGGACTGCCTTACAGGGCAATTGCGGCTGGGACTTGCCAAATCGGTCGAATTGCGGCTACCACATTGGAGCTTATTTTAGAGGAATTCCCGCAACTGCAACAGCACTGGCGGCAAGAATTTCAAGAGCGACAGCGGTTAATATTTTTCAAGACACAAACAGATTTGCGATCGCTCCCTCCCCACCAACAACAGCTTCTGTGGCCGCACTTACTTCCTTACATAGAAGAAATCCGAATTCCTGCCGGAGTTTCCCTCGCTGAGCATTGCCAAAACTCCAACAATATTTTTTGGCTCCGCAGCGGTCAAATTCAAGGTCAAGCACCGCGAATTATCGGCAGTAACTGGGAACATTCAGACGTAAAGAGCGACTGGAGAGCGGTAACAGATCTGCTAATTTACCAGCTTAGCAGCGAACAGTGGGAAATCGCCCAAGCCACAATTAGTTCCGAAAGTAATTCCCGCCCTAAAATCATCCGCAAACCTCCAATTTTAAGCTTAGTAACGCCGCCCCAAGATGCCAGATCTACCTCACAAACCGAGCCATCAAAATTAACCGCTCTTGCTCAGCAAAAACCCGTAGCCGGAATCATCAGCTTTCCCAAACCCAAGCAGCGCCGCTGGTTTAGCAGCAGACACCCATTCATTCAACAACAGAGCGCAGCAGATTGTGGAGCTACTTGCTTAGCGATGATTAGCGAATATTGGGGTAAAAAATTCAGCCTAAATTACTTGCGGGAATTGGCAGAAATCGGCCGCAGCGGCGCGTCGCTCAAGAGTCTGGCAAAAGCAGCGGAAAGGATGGGATTTCAAACCCGTCCCGTGCGAGCTTCTTTAACTCCCCTGCGAAATCAAAATCCCTGGATTGCTCACTGGCAAGGCAATCACTACGTGGCAGTTTACCGCTTTAAAAATCAACAGGTTTTAGTGGCTGATCCGGCTGCGGGCAAGCGGTGGATGAGCATTAAAAGTTTTACCGAAAATTGGACTGGGTACGCCCTAATTTTAGACCCGACAGCGGAACTATACCGCAATCACACTGCCGAACATCAAGGGATCAAACTTAAAAATTTTGTTGGCCTAGTCTGGCCCTACCGGGCTGCGATCGCCCAAATTCTGATCCTCTCCTTGTTGCTCCAAATATTTGGTCTAGTTACTCCCCTATTTACCCAAGTAATTCTCGACCAAGTGGTTGTCAGCAAAAGCATAGTAACTCTGCACGTTTTTGCGCTAGGACTGCTGCTGTTTAGTGTTTGGCGAACGCTGTTGGGTGTAACGAGACAGTATTTGCTGGATTATTTGTCGAACCGCATTGACCTGACTTTAATTAGCGGCTTTATCAGTCACACTCTCAGTTTGCCGATCAAGTTTTTTGAATCTCGTCAGGTGGGCGATATCTTGACGCGGGTTCAGGAAAATCAAAAAATTCAGGCATTTTTGACTCGCCAAGCTATTACGGCTTGGTTGGATGCTTTGATGGCTGTAGTTTACATCGGACTGATGGTTTACTATAACTGGCGTCTGGCTTTGTTGGTGCTGGCTTTGATTCCGCCGATCGTGATTTTGACTTTAGTCGCAACTCCATTCCTGCGAAAAGTGTCGCGGGAGATTTTTAACGAAGGTGCTAAACAAAATTCATCTTTGGTGGAAATGATTACTGGGGTGGCGACGATTAAGGCAACTGCTGCTGAGCGAGAAATGCGCTGGCGCTGGGAAGACCAATTAACCTGCATGATTAATGCTAAATTTCGCGGGCAGAAGTTGGCTAATTCTTTGCAGGTGATCGGGGGTGGGATTAATACTTTGGGCAGCACGGCTTTGCTGTGGTACGGGGCAATGCTGGTTATTCAGGACGAGTTGACGATCGGTCAATTTGTGGCTTTTAATATGATGATTGGGAGCGTGATTTCTCCTGTGCTTTCAGTGGTGGGACTTTGGGATGAGTTTCAAGAAGTGCTGGTTTCGATCGAGCGTTTGGATGATGTATTCTCTGCCCAACCTGAAGAAAGCCCTTACAAGCCAATGCTGGTGCTGCCTCGCATTCAGGGAAACGTCAAGTTTGACAATGTTTCTTTCCGTTATGCTCAGGATGAGGAACGCAATACGCTGCAAAATCTTTCCTTTGAGGTGCAAGCTGGAGAAACTGTGGCAATTGTCGGCCGCAGCGGTTCCGGTAAGAGCACTTTGGTAAAGCTGCTGCAAGGTTTCTATTATCCAGAAAAGGGGCGGCTGACCATTGACGGCCACGATATTCGGCATATTTCTTTGCAGTCGCTGCGAGTTCAGTTGGGTGTTGTTCCTCAAGATTGTTTCTTGTTTTCGGGAACGATTTTGGAAAATATTACGCTGTATAAAAACGGAAACGATGCTGGTTCTGCAAGCTTGGAACAGGCGATAGAAGTCGCGAAGCTAGCAGAAGCTCATGCTTTTATTCAAGATATGCCGCTGGGTTATCAAACTCCTGTGGGGGAAAGGGGAACGAGTTTGTCTGGGGGCCAGCGACAACGAATTGCGATCGCCCGCGCTTTGTTGGGCGATCCCCGGATTTTGGTTTTGGATGAAGCAACTTCTTCGCTGGATACCGAATCTGAGCGCAGGTTTCAACAAAATCTCGCCCGCATTAGTCGCGATCGCACTGCGTTTATTATCGCTCATCGGTTGTCTACGGTGCGTAATGCCGATCGAATTTTGGTTTTAGACAAAGGCATTTTAGCCGAACAAGGCAACCACGATGAATTGATGGCTGAACGCGGACTTTACTATCACCTCGCTCAGCAACAACTCGATATTTAAGTCATTAGTCATTAGTTATTGGTCATTAGTCATTAGTCATTGGTCATTAGTCATTGGTCATTAGTCATTGGTCATTAGTCATTGGTCATTGGTCATTAGTCATTAGTCATTAGTCATTAGCAACCAACACAAGACTAAATATCATTTTCACTGACTCCTGAATCCTGACTCCTGACTCCTAACTTCTGACTCCTGACTGATAGCTCCTAACAACGGTCAACTGCCAACAGTCAACAGACTAATTTGGAGGAAATACAATGTTTTCAGAAGATGCCAAAGAATTAGGCCACGCTCCTAACGAAATAGGCGAAGTTTATGGGGGCGTAGCTTCTAGGCAAGAAAACGAAGCCCGAAAAAAAGACCGCTCTTTAGAAGTAGTCGAATCTCAAAATCGCTCATATAAAATTCATGACGGTATCAATATTGCCAAGTTACGGCAGCCAGATGCTAATAATTGGTCTACTTCTTTGCACTCGGTACTCGACCAGCCGCCAGTATCTTTTCCGCAGCGGTTGATATTAGGAGGAATGGTTTTTTCCGTAGCTTTTGGAGCGTGGGCAACTTTGGGAAAAATTGACGAGGTTGGTCATGCTCAGGGCAAATTAGTTCCCAAAGGCGCTGTTTACAAAATTCACCCGACGGAGACGGGAAAAATTATTAACCTCGCTATCAAAGAAGGTCAAAAAATCAAAGCTGGACAATTATTGGCCGAATTAGACCCGTCGAATGCTCAGAGCGAGGTGGAGCGTCTTGATAAAATTCTGGACTCTTATCGGATTCAATTGATGCAAGAGATGAGTTCGATCGAGAGAACTAAACTGGAAGTTGAAGCGAGCCAAGCTATTGCAGCAGCAGAACAGCGGGGGGCTGAAGCTGCGATCGCCCGTGCGATCGCTTCAGCGGCCACCACGCAGTCTCAAATCGAGCAATTGCAAGCAGATGTAGTGTCTCAGCAAGCGCGGCAACAACAGCTCAAACCTCTGGAAAACAATGTACAAGACTTGCTCTCGCAACTGAAAACAGATATTAATTCCCAGCAAGGGCGGCGCGATCAGGTGAAACCATTGCAACGCAAGACTCAAGAATTGCTGGCCGGGTTGCAAGCAAAGGTGGTGGCTCACAAAGAGCGGATCGCGCGTCTCAAACCTTTGGTAGATGAAGGAGCTCTGTCAAAAGACGTATTGTTTCAAGCTGAGGAAGCTCTACGAGAAAGCGAAAATGCCGTGATTAGAAGCCAGTTGGGGGAGACCACTCAGGCTGACGATCGCGCCTTTGAAGTCGAGCAAACCGTTCGCGACAGGCAAAGTGCTGCCATCAGGAGTCAACTCTCTGATGCAACTGTGGTTAAGGAAAGGCTGTTTGAAGTCGAGCAAAATTTGCGCGATCAAACTAGCGCCATTTCTAGAACCCAAGGTGAATTAACTCAACAATTGGCAGAAGTCGATCGGCTGCAAGCCGAAGCCGCCAGCAAACAAGCCGCAGCGCGCCAAACGCAGTTAGAAAAAGAGCAAAAAATTCAGCAGTTGGAAATGCAATTAAATCAAGTCAAATCCAAAATTGCCGAAACCCAAACCCTGCTAGATCAAGCCAAAAATAAGCTCAAACAAAGATTTCTCTACGCACCCGTCAGCGGAGTGATTTCCGCACTCAACATTCACAACAAAGGCGAAGTTGTTCAACCGGGTCAAACTATTGCAGAAATGACTCCGAATCACGCTCCGCTAGTGCTGGAAGTCAGTTTGCCGAACCGAGAAGCGGGATTTGTCAAAACCGGAATGCCGGTGCAAGTCAAATTCGATGCTTTTCCTTATCAAAATTACGGCGTGATTCCGGGAAAAGTTTTATCTATTTCGCCGGATGCCAAAACCGACGAGCGATTGGGTGTTTTTTACCGGGTGGAAGTGAGTGTCGATCGAGACTCAGTGAAAGCCAAAAATCAAACCTGGAAACTCAAAGCTGGCCAAACAGCTACTGCGGAAATTGTCATCCGCCAGCGCAGCATAGCCGACATTTTGCTTGACCCTCTCAAGCAGCTACAAAAGGGCGGCATGAGTTTGTAGAAATTAGTCATTAGTCAGTAGTCAGTAGTCAGTAGTCAGTAGTCAGTAGTCAGTTGTTATTAGCTTTCCACTCAACAGTCAACAGTCAACAGTCAACAGTCAACTAATTTACAAAAAACAGGATAAAACTATGAATTCCCAATTTCACCATTCTGCTAATCATCCTCAAGTTGGAATCAAACCCGAACAATTGGATGAGATAATTTCAGCGATTCTGGCAGGAAAGTATTCTTGGGCTTGTTTTTTACTTTTGCGGTGCACGGGTTACAACCCTCTCGACTATATCCCTTACCGTACTTCCAACCGCTTGCTGAAGGAAAACAGTCAAACGAGGAAATCGGAAACTCAGCCGGCGCTGAGCAAAATTGCGGATTTAGATTATGTGGAAGTGGTGAGGGAAAAACGAGCCGGAGTTCGAGGGGGTGATGCAATTCAGATTGGTAGCGAGTTGCACTCAGATACCGCAGGTTTTGTAGCTGAAGTAGTCGGCCCAGGTTCACCTATCTCGCCGTTGGCGGTTGATGTTCACAATCAAGGATTTTTTGCTGGATTTAAGACGCGCTGGTTTAATTGGGCGGGTAAGTAATTTAGTCGATTGACCGACAACCCGGTTGCGGGCGTTGGGTGTACATGTTTTTTGGTTGACTCACCGCGGGCGATCGGGTTTTTCAGTATTGAACATCCGCACTTCCGATAAATCTGCCAAAATGGCAACACTCTGTGGCGATCGTACCTAATACTTTGTTAAGTAGGTCAACCTAAAAAAACGGAATACCCAGATACCCGACTTCTTTAAGAAGTCGGCTATCTAAGATAATAACGTTTTACGTTGATTCAATTCTTTAATCTAAAATCTAAAATCGTTTGACCTGTAACTTCTGCGGTTTTGCCGGGGCAGTCTTTGTCAATACAACTTATCAAGTGAGCCCTATACTACAATCTTCCAGTCTCGTCAATAGATAATAAAACGAGGCTGGTTTTTCTCTGTCAAAATACATCGATTTTCTGTAGCTTTTGACCAAAAGAAATACAAATATTTATGAAGTGAAGTTTACATTTTAATTTTCCACAAATCTGCCAAATTGGCAACACAGCTCTAATTAGTCCAGATATATTAGGTACATCGAAAGCAAACAAGATTGCTTCGAGCAAGCAGTTAACCAACAAGGGAAAAAACCATGATTATCTCTGACCTGAACCATGTCGAAGTTGTTTCCGAAGCAACCAGAATCGAAGGCGGTTTCACTGAATTTGATTTGATTGTCGGCAAAGTTTCTTTCATTTCACTGACTGCTGGTCTAGCAATTGGTAACGTAGCGGTAGCCGACGCTGGTGCCGGTGCGATCGGTTATGGCTCATTTACCAAGGCTGCTACCAGCACATTTACGACTCCTTTTTCGAGTTCATCCGGTGCATTTTCCGTATCGGTTTCCGATTAGGAATTCAGTCAAATGCTGCTAGTTAAATAAGTCCGAACTACTGGCAGCTAAACGATAGAATTACACAGTTTTTTAGTCAAACAAACCTGCAATAGTAAAGGGAAAAAACCATGATTATCTCTGACCTGAACCATGTCGAAGTTGTTTCCGAAGCAACCAGAATCGAAGGCGGTTTCACTGAATTTGATTTGATTGTCGGCAAAGTTTCTTTCATTTCACTGACTGCTGGTCTAGCAATTGGTAACGTAGCGGTAGCCGACGCTGGTGCCGGTGCGATCGGTTATGGCTCATTTACCAAGGCTGCTACCAGCACATTTACGACTCCTTTTTCGAGTTCATCCGGTGCATTTTCCGTATCGGTTTCCGATTAGGAATTCAGTCGCCCGCTGCTAGTATAATTAAGTCCGCACTACTGGCAGCGGAACGATAGAATTACACATTTTTCAAGTCAAAAATACAGCCGTATCCAAGAATAATAATCAGATAAAGGTAAAAATCAATGAGAATTGAGGATTTGACATATTTGGAGAAAATTTCTGACGAAGGCAATATAGTTGGCGGTTTTGCTTCAGTCGATATCAGTGTTTTTAGCTCCGCGATCGGTGCATTCACCTCAACTGCTGCTAATTCTCAGTCTTGGGCAGTATCTTCGCCTTACGGTGGTTCTCTAGCGGTTGGTTACGGTCAGGTATTTGCGATCGCCTACACTCCGCCGTCATTTCCCAATTTCCGAAACTAGATTCCGTGAATAATAGAAATTAAATAATTTTTATTATCTCGATAGGGTAATAAAATCACAATAAAAATGTATAGCTCCATTGCTTTGACCCAGAGCAATCTTCAGTTGATTTATCCAGCTTAAAACAAATTTTAAGGAGATTAACAGCGATGCCTCAATTAGACGCATCTGCTCCTCCTACCCTAACGGTCGGTAGCAGCAGTCCAAGTGGCTCTAGCTTGTTAGCGGGTGGAACTGGTGCAAGTAGTAGTGAACCTACTAACTATTCAGCATCTTCAGAATCAGCCCCAACAGCTAACAGTTCTAACATTTCTACTCCCAGCGAGGCTTCAGGAGGCAGCAGCAGTTCTGCCCAATCCACTTCATCCACTTCCGACAGCGGTGCAGGCAGTACAAGCAGCGCGACAGCCACTTCCCCTACAGGAGAATCTAGCAACAGCAGCCAAACAGTCTATACTCCGGGAGCCACCTCGAGCAGCGGCAGCGCTACAGCCTCGTCGGGGGCTTCTCCGACGACAAGTGCCACAGCTTCGGCACCAACACCGGCACCAACACCAACACCGGCACCAACACCGGCACCAACACCAACACCTGCACCTGCACCTGCACCTGCACCTGCACCGTTAGGAGATAGCAGCGGTGCCAGCAGCAGCGCGACAGCGACTTCTCCGACAGGGAACAGCAGCAGCACCAGCACTCAGACAGCATCGACTCCCGGTGGCACTTCTAGCAGTGCGAGCGCCTCAGCTAGCAGTGGTTTAGATACTCCGCCAACTACTAGCGCCACAGCAGCAACACCAGCGCCAACACCAGCGCCCGCACCAGCACCAGCACCCGCACCCGCACCCGCACCAGCGCCCGCACCAGCGCCCGCACCAGCACCCGCACCCGCACCAGCGCCCGCACCAGCGCCCGCACCAGCACCAGCACCAGCACCAGCGCCAGCACCAGCACCAGCACCAGCACCAGCACCAGCACCAGCACCAGCACCAGCGCCCGCACCAGCGCCCGCACCAACGCCAGCACCAGCACCAGCACCAGCACCAGCGCCCGCACCAGCACCAGCACCAGCACCAGCACCAGCGCCAGCGCCTTCAGAGAGTAGCAGTTCGAGCGAAACGAGCTCGATCGCCAATAATCAAGGTGTTACTAACAACAGCAGCGCGACAGTAACTTCCCCCACAGGCAGTAGCACTAGCAATCAGACAGCCTATACTCCGGGAGCTACTTCTGGCAGTGCAGAAGCAACCGCTACTACAGGCGATCCACCAACAACTAACATCACAACTAACATCACAACTAACATCACAACTAACATCACAACACCAGCGCCAGCACCAGCGCCAGCGCCAGCGCCAGCGCCAGCACCAGCGCCAACACCAGGGCCAACACCGCCAACACCGCCAACACCCTCAAATAATGAGGATGCGATCGGTACGGGTGGTGGTGACAGCAGCGCGAGCACTTCTAATCCCACAGATAACAGTAACAGCAATAATTCGATCGCACTTCCCAATCACAATACGAACAACAGCAATGCTGACACAACCCCGCCTCCAGAAATGGTCGCCCCAGAAAACTATCCGGGCGCATTAACTATCAGCTATGACAGCAATGGCGACGGATATTGGCTCGGCACCAACGAGAGCGATGTGATTATTTGCGGTAGCGGGATCGATCAAATTTTTGCAGGAAGCGGCGACGATATTGTCACAGGTAACAGAGGTGATGATGCGATCGATGGAGGCGATGGAAACGACACTTTGCGGGGAGGAAAAGGTCAAGATTTGCTCAGTGGTGGCAACGGCGACGATTTTCTTTGTGGCGACTTCGGCACCGATACATTGATTGGAGGTAGCGGCGCTGATACCTTTGCATTTCAACCCGAAACAGCGAGTGCAGCAGCTAATCCTTTGTTAGCCGATCGAGTCGTTGATTTCAATCCCGCTCAAGGCGATCGAATTGGGCTGATAGGGGGGCTTTCGGTAGCAGACTTGACACTCGTGGCGTTTGATACTGACGGTTCCGGTACGACAGACGCGACTCTGCTCAAGTTTAGTTCAAATAATGGCGATCGAATTTTAGCTGTTGTTTTGGGAACAGTTAACGCAGCGGGTGCCACAACTTTGAGCAATGCTGATTTTATTAGTTTGCCAAATGACATCTTGTAGCTAACCGTTAACCGTTAACACCAACTACCCCACAGGAATCGTTGGGGGATGAAGTTAATAAATTTATATAGGTTGAGAGAGAAAGATGAAGGACTTTTACGGGCCATTGATAGAAGCAAGTGAAATCATCGAACTACTCAGACAACAGCAGCAAATAAAGACATTTAGTCAAAAGGTTTTGCAGAAAAAAGTTATTGAGAAAGCCAGCCGGGAACGGGGGTTAACTGTGACTCCCGAAGAAATTCAAGCAGAGGGCGACCAACTCCGCCGCGAGAAGCGTTTGGAGAAAGCGGCGGATACGATTGCTTGGCTGGTCGATCAGATGATTTCTGTAGAAGATTTAGAAGCCGGAATTTGCGATCGGCTCCTTGCCCAAAAACTAGCCGAACACTTGTTCAGCAAAGAAGTAGAAAAGATTTTTGTTCAAAACAAATTGCAATTCGATCAAATAATTCTTTATCAAATAGTTGTTGCCAGCCCGCAGCTTGCTCAAGAACTATTTTATCAAATTCAAGAAGGAGAAATCAGCTTTTTTGATGCCGCTCACCTTTACGATATTGACGAAAATCGTCGGCATATATGCGGTTGCCAAGGCAAGGTTTATCGGTGGGGTTTAAAACCAGACATAGCCGTCGCCGTATTTAGCGCTAAACCCGGAGAAGTAATTCGTCCAATTGAAACAGAGCTAGGATATCACTTGTTCCTGGTTGAAAAGTTTCTCCCGGCGGAATTAACCCCTGAACGGTATCAAGAAATATTGCACAATCTGTTTAACGAATGGTTGGCTAATGAGGTTAACTATTTATTGTATAATCAATCGGATAATTTACGCAGGACGGGCGGCTCCGAGATCCATCTTACACCAGAAAAGATGCCTATCTAAAACGTAGGGTGCGAATAGCACAGAGAGACCTAATTTGTCGCCATCAAAAACCGACATAATTTTGCCGCCACCAAGCGCGCACAAACTTAATTTCCTCAAACGTATAACGTTCTTCCAGGAAATCATAAATTGCTCTGAGTTTTTCATCCCCCATAACTTCAATTGCGTACACTATGGCCTGCTGGCGTTCCGATTCCACCAACAAATTTATATCAACTTCCCTGCCCATTTCCATCAATTCTATCAGATGCCCAGAAATAGTATTAGGACTCATACCCCGCGCATTGGCGATTCCTTGAACTGTCAAACCTTGTCGGTATAATTCCCAGGTTTGCATCTGCGAATAAGACGCAACGTTGGAAAGATTGGGAAGATTAGCGACCTCAGAAGATGCAGCACCACTTGGCAATCCTTGTTCTTGGCAAAAAGTGCGAATTGCCTCTAAGAAAACCTTACCGTACTTATCTCGCTTGTTGCTACCAACACCGTAAACTTCCTCAAATTCTCTGAGATTTTGCGGGCGTTTTTCTGCCATATCTCGCAAGCTTTTATCCGCAAAAACTACGTAAGGTGGCACAAATTGTTCGTCGGCAATTTGCTTGCGTAGCGTCCGCAGTATGCTAAATAAAGCTTCTACTTCTACTGCCAAAGACCGAACTTTTCCCTGTACTTCCCGCTGCGGTTCAATGGCGATTTCAACTGTGCGCTGACGTTTCATAATTTCCCAACTTTTTTCATTCAGTTTCAAAATGGGAAACCCGTCTGTCCTTTCCTCTAAAAAACCTTGATTTAACAGCGAGCGACTCAACTTTTTCCATTCATCAGCACTTCTATCTTTGCCAATTCCGTAAGTAGAAAGTTGGTGGTGCTGGTATTGCAATACTTTTTGATTTTTTGAACCGCGCAGCACGTCAATAATGTGATTCATGCCGAATTTTTCTTGGCATCTCGCGACGCAAGAAAGAAATTTCATTGCCTCAATCGTCCAATCTTCTACTGGTTTTTTGTTGCAACAGTTATCGCAAGTACCGCAGTTTCCGGGGAATGAATCGCCAAAATAACTTAACTGAATTGTGCGACGGCACTCGGTGGATTCTGCATAGTTGATTACTCGTCGCAACTGTTGGCGGGCAATTCGTTGTTCTTGCGGATCGGGTTTTTGCTCGATGATGTAGTCGATCATTTTGACATCGCCGTAGCCAAAAAATAAGCTGCAATGGGCGGGTTCGTTGTCTCGGCCTGCGCGGCCGGATTCTTGATAGTATCCTTCGAGATTCTTGGGTAAGTCGTAGTGAATTACAAACCTCACGTCGGGTTTGTTAATGCCCATACCGAAGGCTATTGTGGCTACCATTACTTGCACGTCGTCGCGAATGAAGCGGGTTTGATTGGTGGCGCGATCGACATCGTTCATGCCGGCGTGGTATGGTAAGGCTTGGATGCCACTTTGTTGCAATTTATAGGCAACTTCGTCAACTTTTTTGCGGCTGAGGCAATAGATAATTCCCGAACCGCCTTTTTTTTGGATAATTTGCAAAACTTCGGCAAAACTGTGTTTGGTTTTGGGGCGAACTTCGTAGTATAAATTGGGGCGGTTGAAGCTGGCGACGTGGATGTAGGGATTTCGCAGAGTTAGCTGCTGGATGATGTCTTGGCGGACGCGCTCGGTGGCGGTGGCGGTTAGTCCCATAATGGGAATGTCGGGATATCGATCGCGCACTCGCTGCATTTGCCTGTATTCTGGTCGAAAGTCGTGCCCCCATTCCGAAACGCAGTGGGCTTCGTCGATCGCAAATGCCGAAATTCCTAACTTATTTGCTACTATATCTAAAAACGGTAAAAATCTCTCACCCAGCAAGCGTTCGGGTGCAACGTAGAGCAATTTAATCTTACCTTCGAGAATTGCTGTTTCGCGCGATCGGGTTTCCTGACTGCTCAAAGTGCTGTTGAGAAAAGTCGCCCCAATTCCATTATCCTGCAAAGCCTCCACCTGGTCTTGCATCAGAGCAATTAACGGCGAAACAACCACTGTCAATCCCGGTTTCAACAGTGCCGGTAATTGAAAACACAAAGACTTGCCACCGCCCGTCGGCATGACAATCATCATATCCCGTTTTTGTAAAGCAGCTTCGACAATTTCCTGCTGTCCCGGACGGAAAGAGTCATAGCCAAAAAAATGTTTAAGAGCTTGTTCCAGGGACAGTGGCACAGAAGATATTGGCGGATTAGACGCTGACATTAGCAGTAGTTGGTTGTTGGCTTCTCAACTATTCTATGCCTTTTGAGCACAAATACAGTTACAATAATTGAGAATCTCAATTTAAGCAGAAAAACTGATGCCGAAAGCAATTTGGAATGGTGCCGTTTTGGCCGAGAGCGACAAGTGCGAAATTGTAGACAACAACTATTATTTCCCCGCCGATGCCATCAACCGTGAGTATTTCAAGGACAGCAGCACTCACACTACTTGCGGTTGGAAAGGTGTTGCTAGTTACTACAGTGTCGAAGTCGGCGGACAAGTGAATAAAGATGCTGCGTGGTACTATCCTACTCCAAAAGATGCTGCTAAAAATATTGCCGGATATATTGCTTTTTGGAAAGGAGTTAAGGTAGAGGCTTAGGTTTTTTCCGCAGGTTTGTTAGCTGGCGATTCCGACAGGCCGCCAGGGAATTAATTCCCTGGCTCATAGCTGAAGTCGTCTTAAGACGACTGTGAAAATTAGGGAGGAATAACATAAGTGGCGATGAGTTCAAATAGAAATAATATCTAATATCTACTGATAGCGATTGCTCCTCTGATAATTGTCAATTTTTTAAAATATAGGACTGAGCTTAATTAAATTCAATACCATAACCGCTATATTTAACAGTCCTCTTTGAGAGGACTTTCGCTATGAGACGGGGGTTTTGAACCCCCGGCGGACTGTTGGAGAAGCGAAAGCATCCTCAAATTTTAATCTTCCCAAACGGCGACAGCTTCCGCACCCAAACCGCGACGAACAACAATCGGTTCGCTTTGTGTCAAATCGAGAATGGTAGAAACTTGATATCCCGGATCGGAACCGTCATCGACAATGACATCTACTAACTTTGAAAAACAGTCAAAAAGTTCAGCTTTGCCAAAACTTTCTGCTTTTCCTGCTGGCACGGGTGCTGCACCTTCATCATCCGTGGTAATGTTAGCGGATGTTGAAATAATTGGATTTCCCAAGGCTTCCAACAGTGTAAAACAAAGCCGCTGGTCGGGAACGCGAATTCCAGTGGTTTTCCGTTTTGGGTTCATTACCAACCGTGGCACTAACTTGGTAGCTGGCAGCAGAAATGTATAAGGCCCAGGTATTAACCGCTTGATAATTCTGTATGCTTCATCGCTGACTGTAGCATAGTCGGTGATATTTGACAGCGAGGAACACAGGAACGTTAAAGGCTTATCATTGGATAGTTGCTTGATCTGCCTGACTCGTTCTACCGCAGACTTGGAGTTGAGATCGCAGCCGATCGCATAAACTGTATCTGTCGGATAAAGCATCACTGCCCCATCTTTTAGAGATTTGTTAATTTTCTCGATCCGGTCTCTTTGGGGTGCAACTGGATGCACTTCGTAAATAGTTGCCATGTTAAGATATTGCAGGCTAAGTGGGCGATCGAAATATCGAGTGAAACAATCAATGCTAAAAATTAATTGTTAACAATGAATAAAATAGCTTATTTTGACTGTCCAACCGGCATTGCTGGCGATATGTGCATCGGAGCTCTCATCCACGCCGGCGTTCCTTTAGACTACCTAATCGAAAAACTCAATTTGCTCGGCATTTCGACAGAGTACCAGTTGCGGACGGAATTAGTCCACCGGAATACTCAACAAGCAACTAAATTTTATGTAGATTTAGCTGCGGATTTGTCGTTAAAACCTGAAAATCCCGCTACCGAACTCGATCCCTCGGAAACGGAATCCCCGACTTTTGACGCCCGCCACCACCATCATCACGGGGAAGAACATTCTCACAGTCACGGGGAAGCAGATGCCGAAATTAGCCACAGTCATCACCGCAATTTGCCCGAAATTGAGCACATCATCGTCTCTGCAAAATTGCCTCCGCGCGTGGAAGCTTGGAGTTTGGCCGTATTTCGCAAATTAGCAGAGGCAGAAGGTGCCGTACACGGTATCCCCGCAAGCGAGGTTCACTTTCACGAGGTGGGGGCGACGGATGCAATTATTGATATTGTCGGTACTTGTTTGGGTTTGGATTGGTTGGATATTCAGGAGTTTTACTTTTCGGCGATGCCGACTGGTGCAGGTACGGTGAAGGCGGCCCACGGCCGATTAGCGGTGCCGACGCCGGCGGTGATGCGGTTGTGGGAAACGCACCGAGTGCCGGTTTATAGCAATGGGATCGATCGCGAATTGTGCACTCCTACGGGAACTGCGATCGCCTGTACTCTCGCCGCTAGTTTCGGCCCGCCACCGTCGATGCAAATTCAGGCGATCGGTTTGGGTGCAGGTTCTCGAATGCTGGCAATTCCTAATATTTTGCGCCTCTGGATTGGGGAGAAGCAAGAGGGGGAGAGGGGGAGAGGGGGAGAGTGGGAGAGTGGGAGAAAGACGGCTACTAATTCCCAATTCCCCATTCCCGATTCCCAATTACCAATTACCAATTCCATAGAAACTATTGCGGTATTGGAAACGCAAATTGATGATTTGAGTCCGCAGGCGATCGGCTATGTTTTTGATGCTTTGTTTGCCGCCGGAGCTCTGGATGTTTTTACTGCCCCAATTGTGATGAAAAAGTCGCGGCTGGGGGTTTTGTTAACTGCGATTTGTCATCCAGAATTTGAGGAGGCTTGCGAAGCTGTGATCTTTCGCGAGACTACTACTTTGGGAATTAGGCGATCGACTCAACAAAGAACTATTTTACATCGAGAAATCCAGACAGTTAAAACCGAATACGGCGAAGTCAAGATAAAAGTTGCGAAGTCTGGACAAACGATTGTTAATGTACAGCCGGAATACGAAGATTGCGCGGAGATTGCCAGACTTAAAAATATTAGCTGGCGGGAAGTTCACCGCTTGGCGCTGCAAAGTTGGTACGATCGAAGTTAATCAATTACAGTGACTTACATGAGGAATTTAGTCCCTGACGGGCTGACAACCCGTCAGACCCAGGAGGCTTGAGGAATATCTAAATCAGAGGAATCAAAGCCTCTGATATCGGTTTTGAGATGGCGAGATAAATTCAGCTTTTCCGTCAATTCAGACGTAGTTTAGTTTTTGGCTCCTTAAACTAATATTTAAGCACACTAAGTACGGAAACCCCAAGAGTACCCGCCCCCATCACTCGGGGCAACCGCAGCAACCTTTTTCTTCAAGTTATTCTAGAAACATACTTCATTCCCGATCGCATTATGGTTGCCTTACCCGATCGCCCATCGATGAGTGCAGAAGAATACCTGGCTTGGGAACCCACCCAAGAGGAACGCTACGAGTATTGGGATGGCGAAGTCGTCGCCATGAGTGGGGGCACCCGCAATCACAATCGAATTTCAGGAAATTTCTTCAGAATCCTAGATGATGCCCTTGTCGATCGCCCTTGCGAACCTTACATCGCGGATGTCAAAGTCCAAGTGGAACGAGGGCAAAAATATTTTTATCCTGATGTTGTGGTAACTTGCGACGATCGCGATAACGATCCGCAATTAGTGCAATTTCCTTCCTTAATTATCGAAGTTTTATCGCCTTCCACAGAAGCAGCAGATCGCGGCATTAAATTTGCTAAATACCGCCAATTTTCAACACTGCAAGAGTATGTCTTAGTGCAAGTTGAACAGCCAGGAGTAGAGATATTTCGGCGCAATCAACAGGGGCAATGGGTTCTCTTCGAGTATGGTTTAGGCGATTCCTTGCAACTTGAATCGGTGAATCTAGAAATTGCGATCGCCGATTTATATCGCCAAGTACAATTTTCTTAAAAATTTCCCTGTCAAGGGATTTGATATTAAGGAATGAGAATTAAATAACTTCCACAAGTTTGTGGGATGGGCGTCCCGCCCGTCCAAAAAGGACGGGCGGGACGCCCATCCCACCATAACAATTAAAATTGTAAGTTATTTAATTCGCGATCCTAATTATTGTAGCAATTTTTTTTAGTATTTGAACGAACCACGAAGACACGAAGAGCGCGAAGAAAGAACAGTATCTTATTCTTTCTCTTTCTTCGCTTCCGCGTGCCTCGCGGTTCATTTAATCTTACTCCCGATTCGTAAAAAACTCGGTTTCTGGGCCCCGATGCGTAAGTCCAATTTAAACTGAGATGTTGCACCATTCTCAATAAGCTTTTTATGGACAGGCAAGATGCCTGTTCCACAAAGAGTGAATTTTCTTGTGGAACAGGCCGAAAAGCCTGTTCTTGAGAATGGTGCAAGATGTGAGATTTAAACAAACTGACCCGTTGTAGTCGATCGCACCCGACGAATTCCAATCACCGACGGCATCGGCGAACGACGCCGATCATTCTCAATATTACTCGGCCACAAACTGCCGCGAGACACACTCCGAGTCTGATTGAAAACAGCACCGTTCAAATCCAACATTTCAATTTGCCGACTCAGTACAGTACCATCATCGATCGGGCAATCTTCCCCAGGATGCTGCACCGCAAGCAAGAGGGTATCTCCCACAAAAGTCGGCCCCGTCATTTCGCACCGATTCGGCCCGTAAGCAAACGGAATTACTGTTCCTGCATTCGGCCCCGAAGTCGGAATATAAAACAGCCAATTGTTGCCGAAAACTCCAGTAAACTCTGACACATTTCCAGTCTTCTTGTGGTCGATCGTCGTTGGCTTTCCAGCCGCACCGACATCAAAACCGTTGTGCGTGCTCGTAGACATATCAGTCACGCCCCAAACATTGCCTTGAGTGTCAAAAGCCAAATTGTCTACACTAGCAAATCCCGCCCCAGCTACCGAACCCGCTTCTCCGCCTTGAGCCAAACGCTGCCAGCGGAACGTCAAACCTGCACCGTCGGGACTGTCTTCAATTATTTTGTAAAGTCCTCCCGACTGCTGGGTGCTGTTGACGGCGCTACCGTATTTAGCAACAGTAAAAATGCGAGAATCTGGATAGCCGTCGCTTCCGGGTGCTGCGTCCGTATAAGCAATGAAAACTTCCTTAGTAGTAGGATTAACTTCCAAATCTTCCGGGCGCGCCGTCGGAGTGCCACCAATCAAATTAGCAGCTAAGAAAGCATCAACTAACACCGCACCTTGGCTGCTGTAGAAATTAGCCAGAGTTTTATTCTGGTAGCCCGGAATTGCTGTTGCTTCATTGGTTGTATCTACTACAAAAGAACCGCCGTCTTCGGTTTGACCAGCAATTCCGGCGCGTTTGGGCAAGCGAGTATTTGCATCTCTTTGAGCTTTGCCAAAACTTGCTAATTCCGCCTCGCCAACTTTAGAAGGACGCACCGGATTTGTCTGGGCATTTAATGTCAGTGGCAGCCATCTTCCAGTACCGTTGCGGTTGTATTGGGCAACGTACAAAACCCCATCTTCAAACAATCGGCTGTTGTTTTTATCTGCGGGATTGGTGACAGTACCGTTGCTGACAAATTTCCAGGTGTGTCCGCCCCGCCGATCGTCCCCCATGTACCCTATTAACTTGCGACCTGCTTCAGCGCGAATCCCGACGTTTTCGTGGCGGAAACGGCCCAACCATGTGTGCTTCCGGGGGCGGAAACTCGGATCTAGGGGATCGACTTCTACCATCCAGCCGTATTTTTCGCCGACTAAGCCGAATTCCTCACCGATAGTGCCCTTGGCGTAGCCCGTTTGGCCGCCGTTGGGTTTGATGTTTTCCTGAACTCCCACGAAGAATAGTTCGCTACCTTGGAAGTTTTCTTCGGCGGAGAGGATTGTGCCCCACGGGGTTGTGGCGCCGGAACAGTTGTAAGCTGTACCGATGATGCGGTTGCCGAGTCCGTCGGTGTTGACTTGCGCGAAGACTTGGGTAGCGGCCGGGCCCGTGCCGGTGAGGTACTCGTTATCGCCTTGTCTGGTGCCCCAGGAGGTGACATCTTTGTATTTGTCGGTACGCTGGCTGTTGATGCCGAGGCCGGAAAGTCCGTGAATGCGTCGGTTGAGGGGGTCGCCGGCGATCGCCTGAAATCTACCGTTAGACTGTTTGGTGATGCGGACGATCGAACCACCGAGATTGTACAGAAATTCGCCGAGGGTAGCCTGATTCTTGACCGATAAGTCTATACCGAGGACGGCGCGATCGGTTGTGGGAAATGGTGCCAGATCGGACGGCGCTTCCGGCGCCACTTTCGACATCGGGAAACCTACATACTCGTGGTTAACCCAGAGATAACCGTCGTCATTGCTGCCGCGAAGGCCTACAAAGCCGGTGTAGTCGTTGTTGTAGCCGAAATAGTCTGCCGGATTGGGGAAAACTCGATCCCCCCAGCGGACAATCACGTAACGTTCGTATTCCGGCGGCACAACCACATCGTCAACAACGCTGTAACTCGTTAATCTAGTATCCTGCGAGGCAGCCATCACGGTTCCCTGTCCCCCCGGCGCCATCGCCATGAAGCTGGGCAGTTCTCGATAAATTGGCAGCGGGTGGGGAAGTCTTAACGGAGTGAAAGATAGCGAAACTAAAGCTTCTGCCGAGGTGGAATTGATGCCGAATAGTGTTTTAGTTACTTGAGGGGCAAGCACAGTGGTAGCTGCACTGCTGCCGAAGAAAATTAGCAGTTGTCGGCGAGTTATTTTAGACATAAATTCCTGTTCAGCCCAACTTCCCTAATCAGATGATTCCGTATGAAACTCTATCACTATTAAATTAAGGGAAGTTAACCTGAAGGTTAATTAAAATTGGGAGATATTTAGGTTAATAATTGGTTATTTGTTGTTTGCGACCAATGCCCTGTTTGCCCGATGCCCAATGCCCTGTTTGGCCGATGCCCGATTTCAATCATCTCGAAAACCCGGATCATTTTCTCGGAATGTCGATCGACTAGGCGGAGGTACATTCCTCACTTGCGAAGATCCAGAATTTGCGGACGAAATATTGCCGTTTCTGAATCCCAGCAGCAATTGAGCATCGGCAAAATATCTAGTCCATTGTTCGATTCTCGCATCTTGTTGCCAGTCGCGGCGGGATACTCTCGATCGCAAAACAGGAACTCTTTGTCGGCTGCGATCGGCTGTAATGATGACTGTAACTTCTGTTAATGCCGGATTTTCTTGAAACTCGCGGGCGATCGACTCTTTCGCTAAATCTTCCGCCTGCTGCACTAAACTCGCAAAAGATTGACTGCCGTCCGCATCTAGCGTAAGATAGCTTTCCTTAGTTTCTGCTAAAGATACTGATATATTTGCGGTAAAAATGACCGTTGCCAAAATCCCGGCTGAAAATAAGCGTCGGTGCAAACTCATTATTTTTTCAACTAAATGCTGACACTTGTAAATCATAATAAATAAAAATTAACACCTTATTAAGTTCTGATTAAAATAATATTTTGTATAATCAGATTTTGCCGACAATAGGGCTTGTAGGCTAGATAACTAAATCCTTCTTTCTTCTTACTTTTTCCCTCTCGCTTCTTCCTTCTTCCCTCTTCCTTCTTCCTTCTTCCTTCAATGAAACTAACAAAATGTGCGATCGCCCTCGGTAGCAACTTAGGCGACTCCCTCGCCACACTCTCTAGCGCGATCGTAACCCTCAACAACACCCCAGGAATAGCAGTAAAATCCCATTCAAGCTGGTATCAAACCGCCCCCGTTGGGCCGCCGCAACCCGATTACATCAACGCCTGCGCCATCCTAGAAGTGGCACTAGAACCAGAACAATTGCTAGCAGCTTTATTAGAAATTGAAATAAAATTTAATCGAATTCGCAGAGAAAAATGGGGGCCAAGAACCCTAGACCTAGATTTGCTGCTGTACGACAATTTAATCCTAGAAACTCCGACACTGACTCTACCTCATCCCCGGATGACCGAAAGAGCTTTTGTATTAGTACCTTTAGCAGAAATTGCCCCGGATTGGGTGCATCCGGTGACGAAAAGTGCGATCGTCCAACTCCTGCAAACCGCAGACTGTTCGGGAGTGCAAAAATTGCAACTGTAAAAAGTGAGTACAATTCACGGATCGTACCAGTTTTAACAAAAATGCAACCGTAAAAGCTGCAAACTGTGATAGCTATCAGTCATTCCCAATCTAAAATCTAAAATCTAAAATCTAAAATCCTATCAGATCGCCTATGATGTCTTAAATCGGTGCACGCTAACATTATTCGCTTGTCGCTTATGTCGATCGGTCAAGAACTACCCCAACTCCTCAAACAACGCCTATTTTACCAAGGGCGCAAATTCAACTTTGACGTAGCCACCCTCCGTCTTCCCAACGGTTCCGAAGGCGAGTGGGAATGTATTCGCCACCCAGGCGGAGCACTTGCAGTTCCCGTCACACCCGAAGGTAAACTCGTCTTGGTACGCCAATATCGCTTTGCCACAAAAGGGCGAATTTTAGAATTTCCCGCTGGTACGGTAGAAATCAATGAAAATCCCGCCGAAACTATCAAACGCGAAATCGAAGAAGAAACCGGATATCGCGCCGGAAAATGGCGGAAATTAGGGCAATTTTTTCTCGCCCCCGGTTATTCCGACGAAATCATTTATGCTTTCTTAGCCCAAGATTTGGAAAAACTGGAAAAGCCGCCAGCACAAGACGATGACGAAGACATGGAGACAGTTTTATTCACCCCTGAAGAATTAGAAAAAGCTATCTTAGCTGGGGAACCCATTGATGCAAAATCTATTTCTAGCTTTTTCTTAGCCCGTCCATTTTTGACTTAAATAGGAGTGACGGAAAAAACCCGGTTCCAGAGAAAAATCGTGCATCAAACCGAGAAATCTTAACTTAGAAACCGGGTTTTTGAACCCGCTTGTGTCCAGAACTGTAAAATCTAAAATCTAAAATCTAAAATCTAAAATCGAATGTCCGATATATCCAATCTAATTTTATTTTGGCACCGCCGCGACTTGCGTATTTCTGACAACATCGGACTGGCAGCAGCGCGCCAGCAAAGCCCGAAAGTAGTCGGAATTTTTTGTCTCGATCGCAATATCCTAAATCGGGATGACGTAGCGCCAGCTAGAGTCACATACATGATCGGCTGCTTGCAAAAACTCTCCTCGCGTTATAGGGAAGCTGGCAGCCAATTGCTGATAATTCAAGATGACCCGATTCTAGGAATACCGAGATTAGCAACAGCTATAAATGCTCAAGCAGTATTTTGGAACTGGGATGTAGAACCCTACGCAAAACAGCGCGATCAGTCCGTATCAAACGCCCTCCAACAAGCAGGAATTCAAGTTCAAAATTTCTGGGATCAACTCCTGCACGCCCCAGATGAAATTCGCAGCGGTACAGGGACTCCCTACACAGTTTATACACCATTTTGGAAAAAATGGAACAGTAAACCCAAAGCCCAACCAGTAGAGACACTGCCGATAACTTATCTGGAATTAATGACCGGATTAACCGCCGAAGAACAAGCAATCGCCAACCAAGCAGGTGCAATGGAAACAGTGCCAACAGCCTCTAGTTTGGGATTTATTTGGGAAAACCCATTAGTAATAGAACCCGGAGAAGATGCAGCCCAACAAAAATTAGAAGAATTTTGCGATCGGGCAATTTACCAATATCAAGAACAGCGCAATTTCCCCGCCATTAACGGCACATCCCAACTCAGCGCAGCCCTCAAATTTGGTGCAATTGGCATCCGCACTGTTTGGCAAGCTACCCAGATAGTAATGGACACTTGCCGCAGCGAAGAAGCGTCTACAAGCATCCGCACTTGGCAACAGGAAATAGCGTGGCGAGAATTTTACCAACACGCCATGTATAACTTCCCAGAATTAGCAGACGGCCCCTACCGTCAAGCATTCAAAGACTTTCCTTGGGAGAACGATGAAAAGCTGTTTCAAGCTTGGTGTAAAGGCAAAACTGGCTATCCTATTATCGATGCAGCAATGCGGCAGTTAAATCAGACAGCTTGGATGCACAATCGCTGCCGCATGATAGTCGCCAGTTTCCTCACCAAAGATTTAATTATTAACTGGCAGTGGGGTGAAAAATACTTCATGCAAAAATTGATAGATGCCGACCTTTCTGCTAACAACGGCGGCTGGCAGTGGAGCGCATCTAGCGGCATGGACCCGAAACCTTTGCGAATATTCAATCCCGCCAGTCAAGCTCAGAAATTCGACCCGGAAGGGGAATATATTCGGCACTGGGTTCCAGAATTGCGCCGCGTTGATACTAAAGTTTTGCTAACAGGAAATATTTCGCCTTTAGAACGCCGACTTCTTCATTATCCCTCTCCGATCGTAGATCACAACGAGCAGCAGCGCAAATTTAAGGAACTGTACACGCAGCAAAAAAACGCAGATTAGACAGCTCGATTTTTTGCGATAGTTACCAGTCAATTAAGTGCAGGGGGCGCTGTACACCCCTCAACTTAAAAGATTGTATCAGTTATAGCCTTTCTCAGAAAGATAAGGGACTCATGGGCATAGGCCTCCGTGGCCTCCGTGGCCTCCGTGGCCTCCGTGGGCATACCTCACCACGCTTGAGAACCGCTATATAATAAACTTAAATAAATCGGAGGTTGAAATGGTAACGCTGCAATTAAGACAAATCATTGTACCACCTGGACATAGAGTGCTGTTAGATGATGTCAACTGGCAGGAATTTGAAGCAATTTTAGAAGAGTTGGGAGAACACCGTGGCTCTAGAATAGCTTACAGTCAAGGAACTTTGGAGATTAGGATGCCACTACCCGAACATGAGAAAGCTAAAATCATTATTGGCTATTTAGTGAAAATTCTGTTTGAGGAACTAGAAATCGACTTTGAACCCTTTGGTTCGACGACTTTCAAGCGAAAAAGTATGTTACAAGGAATTGAGCCTGATGAATGTTTTTACATTCCCAATTATGCTCTAATGATTGGCAAAAAGCGGATCGACTTAACTGTCGATCCGCAGCCAGACTTAGCAATTGAAGTCGATCTAACTTCCAAAACTCAACTCGATGCTTACGAAGCTTTGGGAGTACCTGAAATCTGGCGCTATGAAAATAACAAGCTTCTGATTAATGTGCTTCAAAATGGGAAATATGTTGAATCGGAAATTAGTCCGACTTTTCCCAATCTGCCAATTATTGAAGCTATTTCTCAATATTGCGAACAAAGCCAAACAGTGGGTACGAGTCAAACTCTCAGATTGTTTCGGAAGTGGGTTAGAGAACAAATCAGGCTTTGATCACTGAAGTCCTCACTACAAAGCTGACTGTTTCCCAATGCCCAATTACCGATACAGACAAGTTATCATAAACTTAAATAAATCGGAGGTTGAAATGGTAACGCTGCAATTAAGACAAATCATTGTACCACCTGGACATAGAGTGCTGTTAGATGATGTCAACTGGCAGGAATTTGAAGCAATTTTAGAAGAGTTGGGAGAACACCGTGGCGCTAGAATAGCTTACAGTCAAGGAACTTTGGAGATTAGGATGCCACTACCAGAACATGAATTCAATAAGGAAATCATTGGCGATATGGTAAAAATATTACTCGAAGAACTTGAAATTGATCGAGAATGTTTTGGTTCGACGACTTTTAAGCGAAAAAGTATGTTACAAGGAATTGAACCTGACAACTGCTTTTACATTCAGAATTATGCTCTAATGATTGGTAAAAAGCGGATAGACTTAACTGTCGATCCGCCGCCTGACTTAGCAATTGAAGTCGATATAACTTCCAAGACTCAACTGGACGCTTACG
Organism: Microcoleus sp. B9-D4; assembly: GCF_036705105.1. Classification (NCBI taxonomy): domain Bacteria; kingdom Bacillati; phylum Cyanobacteriota; class Cyanophyceae; order Oscillatoriales; family Microcoleaceae; genus Microcoleus; species Microcoleus sp. B9-D4. The sequence goes on along the minus strand of NZ_JAUBTS010000064.1, from coordinate 4,484 downwards.
AAGCTTTGGGAGTACCTGAAATCTGGCGCTATGAAAATAAGAAGCTTCAGATTAATGTGCTTCAAGATGGGAAATATGTTGAAGCAGAAATTAGTCCGACTTTTCCCAATCTACCAATTATTGAAGCTATTTCTCAATATTGCGAACAAAGCCAAACAGTGGGTACGAGTCAAACTCTCAGATTGTTTCGCAAGTGGGTTAAAGACCAAATACAAAATTGATATGAAATCCCTAGTCCACGCACTGGCTGTCAGAAATCCGGCTTATTTACGATCGCCAAAAAGCCATTTTATCACAGCAAGCGTCCTAATTCCGTTGTATTTTTAATTTCGCTTTTGGGAAATAGAGAGAGAGTAAGGGTGTTGACCTTGCGCTCGATCGCCCACAAAAATAACATAAGTCCCCTTGTCCCCATAACCGGAAAATTCTACATTCCCCGCAGCAGCATTCGCCGGCAGCACGCAGAAACGCCCCCTCGGCCCCTGAATCATCAAACTCGGAGCTCCAGCGGTTTGTACTGCAATCCGCCAGTAAGGCAAATCCTGCGTTACTTCGATGACGTGGTTCGGCCCTTGGGACACAAAACCGCAGTCGCCGCTATTGTTCGGGCCGCCGGAAACTCCCGAAACTCCCAGCGGTTCGGGAAATCCCGGAGCAATTTGTAGCGGTTGGCTCCGAAGGGCACCGGCATCCGCTAAAATCATTGCCAAGGCTAGGGTCACGATCGAGCTAAACCACAGTTTGCCGCGATCGCCCGGATAATGGATCTTCATGTTTCCTCACACAATGGCATTTGGTTCTAGTTCTTTGACGGTAGAGGATAATGGCGGTTCCAAACACCTTAATCTAAACTAACTTCCGAATTTTTTTATGAATCCTCAAAATAACTTCAATTGGCAGCAAGCGCTCGGAGAACTAAAAGCTAAAGTAGAACGATCGCCACTCATCACACAAAATCCAGACAGCTATCAAGCCGTCGGAACCTTCTACAATCAATTACTGGACAAGTTTCAAAGACTCCCCAAACCGGGGCAGGTGGCAGCCTTTGCCGTCGGAGCGATAATTGTCCTGACAGTCTTCAATAGCATCGTAAAGCTAATTTCCGCCCTGATGACTCTTGCCGTTCTCGGAGTGCTAATCTACATAGCGTTTGACACTCACCGACCGTCCTAAAGGCGAGGTGATTCTTGGCTCCACGACTGACCTTACTACTCACTATCCTTACGGCAATACTTAAACCTTTCAACCGTGGAATACCACCAATTGACGAGCTTAACTTAGTTAATCCCAGAGGGTCTATCTCCCCAAGCGTACTAGGATATGAACCTAGAGTTCAGGCGTGCCCCGCCTTACTTCAGTAGTCAACAAAGTATTTGGTTCTCTGGTATTGGGATATTATTTTTTTATCCCTAGCTGTTTTAAGAGTTTTCGCCGCTCTTTGCCCCTAAATTTATGCCTGAAAGTGTGTCTCAACTGTTTCACGATGGCAATGGAGTTTCACCCTGACAACTTAATTATAACCTGGTTTGGGGTTGCTTTGCCAAGCGTAAATTCACGCTCATCCAATAGAAAGCCGTCAAGCCAAGGACGGGGTTTTAAACCCAAATTTCTGATAAATTGGCAATATCTCCTGATTCCTCCAACTAACGACAAATAATAGGAATTTCTAAATATGGCTAACCCCACCGCGCCCAGCGGCATCAATCAACCCGATCCGTCTTGGCAAACACAATCCAAGCAAATGCCACTGCTGGTTCGCAGGTGCGGCGCTTGGGCAGTGGAAATTTCGTTACTTGCGGCCAGCGCCCTCGTTCCCTTCAGTATCGGGGCATTAGTCAACAATGAATCTCAAACCGTGCCGCTCAATTCCTCAGTAGCAGCAGCATCCGAAACCGTCGCCCGTACCTTGGGCATACCCGTGCGCGATCGCAGCCCCAGAGTCGCACCCCTAACTAATCTATTCTGGTCAGGGGCCCTGCTGGCACCGGCAGTTTTAGCGGGGTGGCAACTGTTTTTGCTCGCCAGAACCGGTCAAACTATCCCCAAACGCTGGTTCGGCGTCAAAGTTGTCACCGCGTCGGGTACTCCTCCGGGTTTTGGGCAAGTGCTAATTCGCGAAAGTTTGGGGCGCTGGGGAGTGCCTCTGGGCGTCGCTTACGGCATTTGGCGCTTGACGGGAGCGTTTCCTGATTTGCTGATTTTAGGGGGGCTCAGCGGCTTGGCAGTGCTCGCAGACGGGGCTTTTGCATGGCGCTACAAACGGCAAACGGGACACGATCGCCTCGCGAATACTTTGGTCGTCAACGCTCGATCCCATCAACTGTCTGACAATCCTGTCAAGAGTCCAGATTGGACTGAGGAAGACGCGCAGATTGCGGCTTTGGTTGTGACTCCACAAAGCGGCCTGAAAACAAATGCCAGTTTGTGGAATTGGATGCGCCAACACCCAGGCACAACTTTAGTGATAGTTATCATCGGCAGCGCGGGATTGATTTTAACTTTGTTTGTCGGCACTCTCATCTACACTCAAAGTCAAGCAAATATGCGGGATTCCCGGCAGCGGAACGACGAATTATTTGTAGCTTTAGTCAGCAAATTGTCTCCCACATCGGCCTTGGGGGCATCCGGCAGGCGATCGGGCATTTTGGCTTTGGGGGCCGTGGAAGACTCCCGCGCCGTACCTTTGCTAGCGGATTTGCTCGCTCAAGAAGACAACCGCGCCATGCTGGACGCGATCCAGCAAGCTTTAGTCAGTAGTGGCCCGAAAGCTTTGCCTGAGTTGCAGCGGTTGAATCAGGCCCTCAGCAACGACCTCGATTCCCTGCGGTTTGGCGGCAAGGCCCCCGAACGCGAGTTAGCGGCCGCCCGCCAGCGAACAGTACAAAGGGCGATCGGCAAAATTCTCACAGTGTATAGCAGCCAGCTCAACGGCGCGGATCTCAGCCGCACGGATTTAGCTCAAAGTCCTGCCGGCCCATCTCAGTTTACTTTAGTTTTAAACAAAGTTGACTTGTCGGGAATTAAGTTGAGAAATGCCAATTTAACCAATGCCAGCTTGCAGGGAACTCGCTTTTACGGCACCGGCGAAGACAGGCGTCCGGCTACCTTTGACGATTGGATTTCTGACTTGAGCGGCGCTAATTTGGAAGGAGTAAATTTGGTCGGGGCGTCTTTGAACAGTGCTGTAATGAACGGGACTAATTTTGTGCGCGCTGTCATGAACAAAGCTAATTTGTCAAACGGCAATTTGAATTCAGCTAATTTCAGCAGTGCTATTTTAATTGGAGCAAATTTACAGGAAGCAATGTTAAAAAATGCCCGTTTTACCGGAGCCGATATAGGAAGCGCGAATTTGTCGCGAGCGGATTTGTCAGGTGCACGTTTGGGCAAAGTGAAGGCTCAAGGCGCTCAGTTGTCCTTGACAAATTTGTCTAAATCGGAATGGCAAGGTGCTGATTTATCCGGTGCTGATTTGAGCGGCGCAAACTTACAAAATGCCAATTTGACTTCGACTAAACTCGCCAACGTGAATTTAAAAGATGCTCGGTTGCAAGATGCCAATTTTCGGAATGCAGAGGTGAGTTCGGTTGATTTTAGGGGCGCGAATTTAGCGGGAGCGGATTTTAAAGGCGCTGTGTTTCTGGGGAAGGCAGCTTCGGATCAATTTATTCAAAATCCGACTGGTAGTAAATCCGGTAGATTCCTAGGAGTTGATTTTGGGGAGGCTAAGAATTTAGATAAAACTCAAATTGCTTACATTTGTTTGCAGGGGGGGATTCATCCCAAGTGCCCGCAGAAGAAGTAAGGATTGGTTGTTAGCGAGTAGGCTAATACAGTTGCTCAACGAACAGGTAGGGTAATTATGAGCGTTAAGCGAATCATTTATCTCGTCCTAGCAATTCTGGGGCTTGTGCTGCCTTGGTACTATAACTTGCAGTTTTTTAGCAATGCTGGCTTCCTGGACTTTGTAAATGAGAGTTCGGCTAATCTTGCTGCGAAATCGGTAAGTTTAGATTTGTTTATCGCAACTGTAGCAGGAAGCACTTGGATGTACGCTGAGTCAAAACGATTGGATATAAGTTTTGTAGGGCTGTATATACTTCTGGGTGTGCTTGTTTCGTTTTCCTGTGCTTTCCCGCTTTTCTTGTTTGTGCGGGAAACCAAGCTGGAAAAATCAAGTGAAGTCTCAAGTTGAAAAGTTGTGTAACAGATGAGTGTGGCGCAGCATAATAATTCGGTGTAGGCGATCGAGGTATTATATAATTTCCGGTAAAATCACCGTTATAGGTTTGTAGTGACGACGGAAGTGCTCAGAATTTTATGAGGATTAAATTCCTCACTACAAACCAACTTAATGGTTGTCATCCGATGTGGCATAATACTAATAGCAATTTCACTCATTTTTTGCTGGGGGGGTGACAACCCACCCCAAACCCATAGCTAGTAAGGATTGAGGCAACTTGTGGTAAAAAAAGATAGGCAGC
>NZ_JAUBTS010000063.1:0-47857 GCF_036705105.1 Microcoleus sp. B9-D4 | reverse complement strand
GCTGCCTATCTTTTTTTAGCACAAGTGGGTTAAATCTTTACGCTCTCTGGATTTGGGGCGGGTTGTCACCCCCCCAGCAAAAATTCAGGATGAAACAACACAGCAAAAACAGACGAAGGCCGATCGCCCTTTATCCATTTCAACCGCCGAATCCTCAAAAGGGTAACTAATGACTAATCACTAAACCCCAGCAGCCGTAAAAGCCGCCCAATAATAAGGATTGGCAAAAGGATAGGGTTTGCGGTTGCGAATTTGCTGCAAAGAAGCCTCCGCAATCAGGCGAGAACTTGGAGACAGCCGATCGAACATTTGCGAAATTTGAGGTTGAAAATCCGCCAGCAATACCTCCAATTCCTCGCTAGTCAAATCCCGCAGCCACCTTTGAGCGTCCCCCAGCGCGATCGCCACATCTCCCACCTGCAACCGAGAAAACCGTCCCAGATTTTCATAAAACTTGCTCGTCAGCAGCAGCGTAGAAACATCGTTCACCTTCCAAAGACTGCTAACCACACTAGACGTGCCAGCATACAACAAACCCGCCGACAAACCCACAAAATCTCCTCCAGCACCGCTAACTCCGCCAGCAGCAATTTCGCAACCCGATAAAGTAACTAAAAAATATTGTCTAAAATCCAGATTAAAAATTTCCTCCAAACTCAGAGAATCATTCCTCAAAAACACTGCGGATTTCAGTGGCCAAGCCAAATTAAGCAAACTAAAACAAGCAAAGTGAGCGCATTTCTTCTGCTGCAACTGCCCTATTTGCTGGGGCAAATCCCCATTATTAGCAGAGATTTCTTGGGAAAAAGCCTCTTTAATTGCCGGCTTATGGCGCACCACTTCTGTACTGGCAAAATACTGGGAAATCTTGCCAATTTCAATGTTGCTGTAGAACGCATCTCTGGTGAAAGTTGGAATTGCCAAAAGCTGCTGCAAACCGGGTTTGTACCGACCAATAGCCGCTCCGTGTGCACTTTGTCTTAACAGCAATAGCTGACAGCTAGGAGCATAGCGAATTCCTCCGGCAAATCGATCGATCAAATAAGCAGCAGGCGCTGCAACGTCCCCAAAAGACGAACTTTGAGAAAAATCCGAAAGGCTGTAGGTTTCCACCTCAAAACCGCTGCGATCGCTCCACCCAGACCTAAAAATTCCCCCACCATCCTCAAACCCGTCTCTCCCCGCCAGAGGCAAAGCGTGGAGTGGCAAAGCGTGCAAAAATCGGTGCGGCACAAAAATCAGCCGATCGCAATTATCGGGAATCAGCGCCACCACTCGATCGATTTCCAGCATCGTAGCCAAGCGTTTGAGGCGAGTCGGGAGATGATTGATCCAGCGACCTTTTTGTTCAGAATAAGCGGTGAGGTACTCCTGGCCCCAACTTTCGGCAGCCAAAGCATTTTCCGACGAACACAGGTGAACGGCGGGATATTGTGAACTCTTTACCACCACAAAAGCAACCAGCAACTCCCCCAAACTCGCCCACACCACAGCAGCGCAATTGTCATCAGGCAACAATTGGCGAATTTGCTCGAAAGCGATCGGTTCAACTTTGTGAGCTAGGCTGAAGAAAGGGTCGTTGGCCTGTACCTCCCGCGCAATCAACCTATCAAACTGCTTCCACAATTGATTTAAGTGCATGAAGTCCGAGTTCGGCAGTAGAGAACCGCTGCTCAAACCTTGGCTATCGCCCTCAGAAATCAAGGTCGTGTTCGGCTCAGGTTCTCCCTGTTCTTGGTGCCGCTGTTCCCCCGCTATTTCCTGTTGCAGCGACTCCAACTCGCTTCGCACCGCTGCAGGAATTTCGGCTTTCGGAGTCAAGTGGCATTTAACCAGCAGTTCTACCAAATTCCGATTTTTGTGGCGTTCGGCGTATTCCAGAGCCTTAGCGTAATATTCAGGTTGACTGGGGCCGAGTTCCAGGCAAACTTGCACCAGGCATTTATAGAGTCCAGCCCAGGTGCGGGTTAATTTGACTTTTGGGGTACTCGTCCGTGAAGCGTAGCTATCCCGTAGGGAATCGCCAAAATCGACTGTATCAACCCCAACTTCGCAACGCAAGAATTCCACAGTATCGACAGCAGCAGTAAAAACCCCGTAGGCGCGAAGCAAGTCGCCTCGAACTCGGTAAGCTTGACCTAAATAAAATAAAATTTCAGCCCAGCGGTGGGGATAGGTTTCGCGAGTGTAGACTTGACAGGCGCTGTGATAGCAGCCGATCGCGCTTTCCATGTGGGACAAGTTTTCCGTCTCTGTCAGTTGCGAATAAGCCCTGCCGAGATAAATTTGCAGCATTGCCCAGCGGTTGGGATATGCCTGCCTGGTGTAGACTTCGCCCGCATTTTGATAGCAGGCGATCGCGCTTTTGAGATTGCGGTTTTTTTCCCCTTTCAGGTGTTCGCAGAAAGCGCGGCCGAGGTAGGCACACAGAATTGCCCAGCGTTCGGGAGTTTTTTGGCGGTTGCAAAATAGCAAAGCATTTTGATAGCAGACGATCGCCATTTCCAAATTTTCGGCTTTTTCCCCTTTCACCCGCCGACTGTATATCCTACCGAGGTAAGTTTGGATCGAAGCCCAGACTTCGGGAAATTTAATGCGGGTGTAGACTTGTAAAGCATTTTGATAGCAGACGATCGCCATTTCCAAATTTTCCACCGGATCGCCTTTGATGCGATCGACAAACACCCTGCCCAAATTCCTTTGAGTTGTCGCCCACTGCAGCGGAAAAGCTTCCCGAGTCCGCACCTGCAAAGCTCTCTGATAGCACGTAACCGCGTATTCGAGATTTTCAGCTCGGTTGCCCTGCTGCAACTCGCAGTAAGCATTTGCCAAATTATTTTGAGTTGTGGCCCAACGCCGGGGAAACACCTTGCGGTTGTAGACTTGCAAAGCATTCTGGTAGCAAGCGACGGCCAGTTCCAGATTTTGGGCTCGGTTGCCCCGCAGCCGCCGACTGTAAGCACGGCCGAGATTGTTTTGAGTGCTCGCCCACTCTTGCCCAAAAGCCTCGCGGCTGCGAACTAGCAGCGCGTTTTGATAGCAGGCGATCGCCTGTTCTAGATTGTCTGCCGGAGATCCCCTGAGACGTTCGCTGTAAGCGTTGCCCAGATTGTTTTGCAGCGTCGCCCACTGTTCCGGGTACTGTTCGGGAGTGCGTACTTGTAGGGCATTTTCAAAGCAAGCGATCGCCTGTTCGATATTTTGAGCCTTATCACCTTTGGGACGATCGCTATAAGCATTGCCCAGATTGTTTTGCATCACCGCCCATTCTTGGGGAAATTCTTTGCGGGTAAACACCTTCGCAACTGTTTCGTAACCGGCAATTTCGATTTCCAAGTTATTAGCCTTGCTGCCAAGGGGAAACCGCCCAATTTTGTTGCTCAGATTGCCGATTAACGCTGCAATCCGCCTTCTCTCGGATTCTTTAGCAGCAGAAAACACCAAATTTGCCCAGCAGCGCAGCAGTTGTGCAAAATTCTGGTCGAGTTTATCTAAATTGTTTCTCAGGAGCGAGTACAGGTGCTGCGAATCAGCGCTGCGCGCCACTGCCTGCAATACTTCTGCTAAAAAAGCCAGATATGCTGCCCCGGTTGCGGGCAATTTAGAATTCCCTTTTGCAGATTCTAAGGGTGCGATCGCCCTTTGGAAAAATTTTGCAGCTTTCAGCAAGCTTTCTCGCGTCAGTGCCACTTCTTCCAAATACAGCGTTTGCACGAACCCAAAGTCGATCGACTTTGGGTTCGTCCTCAAAATCAAATCTATTCCTGAGTCCCCAGGATTTTCCAGCAGCGCTTGGAGCATATTAACATCTGTTTTGCGACGCTGTTCATCCATCGTGCATTCCGCCAAACTATTAACCATAGGAGCGCTGCTTCCCTGCAACCAAGTGAACTACCCACCCCTAAATCGTAGTACCGAATATAGTAGGGGCTTCTGTACTCATAGGCGAGTGCCTTAGCTGAGACTTTCGTCCCAGCTTTGGTCTTACCTCGCCTCCTAAAGCCGAAACGGCTGAACCTTCCGCCTTTAGTATTTTGATACCTTCTGCTTTCATCTTGATCGCTGCGTTCCCCTCCTGATCGCGATCGGTAGCACAGTGAGGACAAGTCCATTCCCTCATATCTAATGGCATCTCGGTCATTTGATGGAAACAATTAGAACAAAGTTTGAAACTGGAAACCCCTCTATCAATCTCGACTAAGTTCCCGCCTTTGCGTTCCCACTTGTAGGCTAAAAAGTTGGTAAAACTTCCCAAAACCTCATCTGATATTGCTTTCGCCAAATTGGAATAGCGAATCATGTCCCATAAATGAAAGTTTTCTACTATGAGCGCGAGGCGATCGCTGACCAATTTATAACTAACTTTATGTAGAAAATCTTGCCACGAATTCCTAAACCCTTCGCATCCCTTGGTCACAGCTTTTCTATATTTGTATTCATAATTACTTCTTTTCTGCTGGCGCTTCAAGTTCTTCTCGTGCTTGGCAAAATGCTTAGCATTAAAGTCGTATTTAGATACTTTTTCATCATCGGGGACAATAGCAAAGTATTTCAATCCTAAATCAGTGCCCGCAATCCTACCTTCTTTTGTTGCCCGGTTTTCAGCTTTAATTTCAGTCAGTATAGATGCAAGATATAGCAATCCTAAATGATTTGTGTAATTCTTGTAGGGGCAAACCCCCCGTGGTTGCCCCGCCTTAGCTGGGGTAGGCACGGGGGAACTACCCCTACATATTTTTACAACTGATTTAGGATTGCTATATTTCCCTGAATATTTTTTACTAATAATTGAATTATGAATTTTACCCTCACTTAATCTATATCTCTTTATTTTGGGTTGACTTATTTCCCTATACCGGAAAATCCTAGTCACCGCTACAAATTTAACGTTTTGAGGATACTGAAATGACAGTTTTTGATCTGGAAATGGAAAGTTATAAAAGCCAGCAAATCCATCATAAAAAAAAATGTAGGCAGTGGTTAACTTGAGCGTAGTAAATTGCAAAAATTTTCTGTATAACTCACTTAAGCACACACTTACCTCGGATTTTTTGAGAGCAGGTAAAAGTGTGTTGAGCCCGGAGCAGCCAAGTCCTTTACCAGTTTTTTTATAAAGTTCAATAGATTTATTTTGACCATAATTAGACCACCAACGCGCACCCCCAAAAGTTGAAGCTACTTGTATTTGTTTATTTTGGGTAGGATACAAACGAACTTGGATAGCCTTGTGTAGCAATCAACATCACCTCCTTGGTTCTTCTATTCTCTCACAATATACAGTTGATGAACAAAGCATTACGAAAAAATTTTGTGACGAAGATTACATATGTTCTCTCTTGAAAGTGATACGCAAAATTACTTAAGGATGCAATCGTCCTCACCTGCCCTTCCCACTATAACGGTACTCGGTTTAGTCGGAAGGGCGCGAAATAGTTAAACCAGGATTCACCAGTGCCAACAGACACTCACATAGCGAAACTAGCACCTACGATCGCTAATAGTATTATTTTGCGCGTTGCTCCTTAGTAAAATCGCGGTAAAAGGCCCCGTCACCCTGTGGCGGCGGGTTTCACAGGCCTTTCTAAAATTGACAAACCCGCCCCGACAGACTTGCAGCGGGACGGGTTTACTTTTACCCCGATCGGACTTACGCTAAGAAACCCGGTTTCTGGGAAACTATGGGGTTTAGTAACGAGAAATCTCGAAATAAACCGGGTTTCTGAGGAAGAGTGTGTCCTGGACTAAGTGAGTTATCTAGGATATGGCGCGAGTTTGAGCGCTACAGCTAACAAAAAGCAACTCAGTAGATTTTACTGTACCGCTTGAGATCGCAACGCTGACTCCACTGCCAGCAGAGCTCGATCGACTTCAGCGGCAGTGACAATCAGCGGCGGGACAAATCTCAGCACTTTCGGCCCTGCAGGAACCAACAAAACTCCTGCGGCGATGGCAGATTTGACGATATCAGCGGATGTAAGTTCGATGTCAGCTTGCAATTCCATCCCGACAATCAAACCCCAGCCGCGCACCTCAGCAATTAAATGCGGATATGCGGCCGCCAACTTGTTGAGCCCTGCTTTCAACTGTTCCCCGCGCTGCTGCACGTTTTCTAGAAGGTTTTCCCGTTCTAAAGTTTGGCACACACACAAAGCTACAGCGCAAGCAAAAGGATTGCCACCGAAAGTGCTGGCGTGACTTCCCGGTTCAAATACATCGCAGGAAGATTTGCACAGCATAGCGCCGATCGGGATACCGCCGCCCAATCCTTTGGCAGAGGTAAAGATATCCGGTTCAATGCCGAGGTTTTCGTAGCCCCAGTATTTGCCACTGCGTCCCATCCCGACTTGCACTTCGTCGAGAATCAGCAAAATGCCTTTTTCGTCGCAAATTTCCCGAATGCGCTGGAAGTAAGCGATATCTCCGGGGCGAACTCCGCCTTCGCCTTGCAGCGCTTCCAGCATAATTGCAGCTACTTGGCGTTCGTCTTTGTCGAGTTGCTCGATCGCACTTTCGATCGCACTAATATCGTTGTATGGCACATAGTGAAATCCCGGCACCAAGGGGCTAAAACCCTTCTGATATTTAGGCTGTCCCGTTGCGGTAATTGTCGCCAAAGTCCGCCCGTGGAAACTCGCAACGGCCGTAATGATTGTCGGATTCGAGATATTTAATTTTTCGTGGGCGTACTTGCGGGCGAGTTTAATTGCCGCTTCATTAGCTTCCGCGCCGGAGTTGCAAAAGAAGGCTCTGTCCGCGCAAGAATGGTCTACAAGCCACTTCGCCAACTGGCCCTGTACGGGGATGTAATAAAGATTAGAAACGTGGTGTAGGGTCTGAATTTGCTGAGTTACCGCTGCAATCATTGCCGGGTGCGCGTGTCCGAGAGTGCAGGTAGCAATACCAGCCACAAAATCGAGATATTCGCGGCCCTCGGTATCCCACACGCGACAGCCGAGGCCCCGTTCTAGGGCGATCGCAAAACGCCCGTAAGTCGTCATTACATAGCTGTCGAAGCTCTCAGAACTGAAGGGACTGGCTTCGGCTTGCACGCTTGGTTCTTTTAATAAGGTTTCTGGACTCACGAATCGCTCCTTAACACATAATATGTAGACCTCGATTGTACGGTAAAAATCCAGGTTAGCGGTGCAGCCTGTTAGTTTTGTCATAAAATCATAACAGTAACCTCAATTAATCCCTCACAAATCTACTGATGAGTTATTACATTTCTCCTAACTTTCTCGATAAAGTTGCGGTGCACATCACTAAAAACTTTTTAAAATTGCCCGGAGTAAGAGTCCCCCTAATTTTGGGAATTCACGGCCGCAAAGGAGAAGGCAAAACTTTTCAAACCGAACTGGTTTTTCGGCGGATGGGCTTTGAACCGGTGATGATATCTGGCGGGGAATTAGAAAGCCCGGATGCAGGAGATCCGGCGCGTTTAATTCGCTTGCGCTACCGGGAAGCTGCGGAGCAAATTCGGGTGCGCGGCGAGATGTGCGCCATCTTTATTAACGATTTGGATGCTGGTGCTGGCAGGTTCGATACTACTACTCAATATACTGTCAATACTCAGATGGTCAATGCGACTCTGATGAATATTGCTGATAATCCAACTAACGTGCAGTTACCAGGAAGTTATGACAGTACGCCACTGCACAGAGTGCCGATTATTGTCACCGGAAATGATTTTTCTACGCTTTACGCGCCGCTGATTCGCGACGGGCGGATGGAAAAGTTTTATTGGGAACCCAGCCGGGATGATAAAATTGGCATTGTTGGGGGAATTTTTGAGTCGGACAAATTGTCAAAAACCGATATTGTGGCGTTAGTCGATAATTTTGCCGATCAGGCGATAGACTTTTTTAGTGCTTTGCGATCGCGCATTTATGACGAACAAATCCGCGAATTCATTCACAAATTAGGAATCGAGCGAGTTTCCAAGCGTTTGGTAAACACTTTGGAAGCAGCGCCAGATTTCCATAACCCGAATTTCAGCCTCGCTCATTTATTAGAAATGGGCAGTTTGATGGTGGGTCAACAAAAGCGGATTAAGGAAATGCGCTTAGTAGATGAATACAACCAATCGCGGCTGTTTAACGTTCAAGGAACCCCCAATCCTCCTGCTGCTGCGCCCACGCAAAGTCAATTAAACGACCCCTCCTCGAAATATTATAAGGCTTACGAGGAGCCAAGTTCTGAAGTGGGTAACGGTCATGCGGCGCGGCTGAGTTCCGAGGTATTGGAACAAGTAAAGCAGTTGTTAGCAAGAGGCTGCAAAATAGGCATGGAATATGCAGATAATCGCCGATTTAAAACTGGTTCTTGGCAAAGTTGCGCGACGATTAACAGTGCACAGGAAAAAGATGTGGTTGCATCTTTAGAAACTTGTTTGGCGGAACACGGCGGCGAATACGTGCGGCTGATTGGTATCGATCCAAAAGTCAAGCGGCGGGTAGTTGAAACAATTATTCAGCGGCCAAAGTAGGGTAAGCTGTTACAGATTTAAATTCTTGCATATTGGGGGCGGGCTAGAAGCCCACCCCACAAGATTTTGATTTTTTTTACATATAATAGACCTATTATGATCGTTCACTTTCATCTCTTGAAATTATCTGCGTTCATCTGTGTTTATCTGCTTGAAATCTGCGGTTAACCGGCTCTATCAAAGATTTATCCAATCACTCTATTGTGCAAAAATTTATCAAAAGTTGCCCGATCGGGCATAGCAACTTGAGCACCGACTTTAGTTGTGCACAGAGCGCCCGCTGCTGCGCCCCACCGCACCGCCTCTGACAAGGACAGACCGGCATCTAATGCAGAAGCCAACCCGCCGTTAAAAGCATCGCCAGCAGCCACAGTGTCGATCGCCTCCACAGCAAAAGCCGGTAAAAAAAAGGTTTCATCCGCCGTCACAGCAACAGCCCCGCGATCGCCCAATTTGACAATAACATTCTTGACCCCACGCTCCTGCAAGTGTTTGGCAGCTACAATCGCTGTTTCGGTGTCATTCACCCGAAAACCGACTAACTGGCCCGCTTCCACTTCATTCGGCGTGATAATGTCAATTAGCGGATAAAGTTCGATCGGCAAATCCGCCCTAGCCGGTGCTGGATCGAGAATAACTCGCACCCCCGCTTGACGAGCAGCTTTCGCAGCTTTTTGGACAACTTCCAGGGGAATTTCTAACTGTAACAGCAAAGATGTAGCTGCTGTTAACAGTTTTTTGAGACGTTCTATATCTGCTTCACCGACATTGTTATTCGCGCCCGGAATCACAATAATATTATTTTGACCTGTCTCGTCTACGGCGATAATTGCCACTCCTGAATGAGTGTTTTGGTCTATTAATACATTGTCTGTACTTAAACCATAAGATTGTAAATTTGTCAATAATTCATCAGCAAATTTATCGTTACCGACGCGACCGATGATGTGGGTGGAAGTGCCGAGACGGGCGGCGGCGACGGCTTGATTTGCTCCTTTGCCACCGCCGGCTGTGAAAAAATTGCTACCGATGATAGTTTCCCCTGGCTGCGGCAACCGGGGAGTTTTTGCTGCTAGGTCGATGTTGATACTGCCGAATACGATGATGGTCATAATTTAAATTGGGAATTGGGCATGGGGCATGGGGCATGGGGCATGGGGCATGGGGCATGGGGCATTATAGAATTGGGAATTGGTAATGGGTAGCAACTCGCAAATAACCCATAACGAATAGACATCTCCCATAATTATCGTGGAACAGGCATCCTGCCTGTTCAAAATCTGCTTTTTAGGAGAAGTCTAATAACAACAAATAACAACAGTCAACAGCCAACAGTCAACAGCCAACAGTCAAGCGCCAACAACCAACGGCCATCAAACGTGCTAGAACAGTTATGATCTACATCGGTCAATTCAATGGCTGCAATTACTCTCGATCGCAATCCCTGTGTCCTGCTAGTTGAAACAGACGAAGTTCTCGCCGGACACTTGAGTCTCGACTTAAAATCCTCCGGCTATGAACCGGTAGTGGCTTCTAATACCGCCACAGGCCAACATTTAGCCAGTGAATTGCAGCCAGCTTTGATTGTAATCGATCGCATACTTGGCGCTGAGTCGGGGCTGTCACTGTGTTCTTACCTCAGAAGTATTGGCAATCGGGTGCCGGTGCTGCTATTGGTGGGTCGTGATACAGTTGACGATCGCGTAGCTTGTCTGGAAGCTGGGGCGGATGATTATTTTCTGAAACCTTACCGCACTGAGGAGTTTTTGCAGTTGGTGCGCTTGTATTTGCAGCCGGATAACAGCAGCAACGAACAATTGAGGTTTGGCGATTTAGTTTTGGATTTGGCCTCTAGGCGGGCCTTACGCAATGGACGGGCGATCGACCTGACGATGAAGGAATTTGAGCTGCTAAAGTATTTGATGGAACATCCCCGCGAGGTTTTGACTCGGGAACAAATTCTGGAAAATGTTTGGGGTTACGACTTTCTGGGCGAGTCGAATGTAATTGAGGTTTACATCCGCTATCTGCGGCTCAAGATTGAAGATGAGGGCGAAAAGCGCTTGATTCAGACGGTGCGCGGTGTTGGCTATGTGATGCGGGAAGCTTGAAGAAGTCAGTTGACTGTTGACTGTTGACTGTTGACTGTTGACTGTTGACTGTTGACTGTTGGCTAATTCCCAATTTAAAATCTAAAATCTAAAATCATTATGAGTTATTTAACTAATTTGCTCGGTATTGGAGTAAGTATATTTTTGCTGGGATGTTCGCCGACTTTACCTGTCGCGAATGCTGGTGGTACTGGTATTTTGGCGGATCAGTCTCCGGCAGCGACAACATCGGGTCAAGTGCTGCCTGTTTCTGCTAGAGCTCGGATAGCCGATCGCCCAATCGAACTCGAAGTGGCAAAAACAGTGGAACAGCAGGCTATGGGTTTAATGTACAGAACTTCTTTGCCGGATGACAGAGGAATGCTGTTTGAGTTTAAACCGGCGCGGCGGGTCAATTTTTGGATGAAAAATTGCAAGATTTCTCTGGATATGATTTTTCTGCGGGATGGGGTGGTTGAGGCGATCGAAGTTTCTGCACCTCCTTGTACTGCTGATCCTTGTCCTACCTACGGGCCCGATACTGCTGTCGATCGAGTTATTGAACTCCGGGGCGGGCGGGCTGCTGAACTCGGTGTCAAAGTGGGCGATCGTATTGAAATCGAGTTTTTCCAGTAAAACTTCGGACTGTTTCAGTAAAATCTTCACACAGACATAATCCCCCGGTTTCCATCGCCCAGAGAGCCCCCTGCCTTCGGACTACCCAAGAAAATTTAGAAACTTTACAAAAATTGATAAAATCTATTAGAATATTAATGTAACATTCAGTACAAACACCCAAACATTTGCTACGATGTCGATCTCAGTCAGTCAGGACTTGAGCTTGTTTCCGGAAGCTGTAGATTGTTGGTCGCAGGTATCAGACGAGTCAGCGACTCGTTACCAATCCTGAGAGACGATACTCAGCCTCAAGGTGTAGCAACACGAAAAGAAATTCTCTGGAAGTTCTGGCGATCGAGCTAAATCTACTAAACCTATCTAAAGTAATATGCTACGAGCCAACTTAATTGGCGGGAATTGGCAAACTTAACTTGTGGTAGCAGTTTCGGGTTTGATCGAAATATCTAACTAATTTTGCCGAAGTAGATTTGCGGATTCTGCATTTCGGCAGATGAAGTTAAACTCTGAACCTGGTTTAGTAGTTTTAGGTAGCAGAATTTATTCTGATTCGCGCTGCAAAGATGCCGAGGTATTCAGTTTAGGTTCGATCGCGATTACCAGTCTATCGGGCAGACATCAGCAAAATTGCAAAACCTTTCACTTTTTGGGAAAGGTTAGCTTGTGCGCTCGCACTCAGCATTACGTTTGGCAGTTCAACCGCTAATAGCGTTTTAAAAGCTATCGACGGTAACAAGACAAATTTAAAACTGGCTTATTACTCATCAAAAACATCAGGTTCACATCAGAAAATGGTGTCCTATACTTAGAGGTGAAATCACATGGCACCCGCTACATACACTAGATTAATTCGATTTTTACAAGAAGATTTGGCAATTTCGCCCGCGTCAATTGCTGTCGCCGAACGTGTCGGCGATAACAAACAGCGGCATCGCGATCAAGACCCGAATTCCTTGCCGATGGTTCTGTGGCAATACGGTTTAGTCACTCTCGAACAGTTGGATAAAATCTTTGATTGGTTATCCGAAGCATATTAAAAGGATTTTAGATTTTAGATATCATCCAAAATCTAAAATCCTTTAACAACTGAGATTAGGATTCAGCCAAGAATTTGGCAGCAGCCGCAACGCCGGCACCAGGAGTGTAGCCTTCATGACCCAATTCTCGCAGCACAACTTCTAAAGAGGAAATTGCTGCTAGAATATCGCGATCGCACACAAAGCCCAAATGGCCGATTCGGAAGATTTTACCTTTCAAATGGTCTTGTCCGTCGGCGAGAGCAATGTCAAATCTCTTTCTCATCAAAGTCCGCACTTTTTGAGCATCTACGGATGCTGGCGGCATAACCGAAGTAATCGCAGGGCTGGCGGCATCGTCAGCAGCAAACAACGGCAAACCTAAAGCTTTTACAGCAGCGCGAGTAGTTGTCATCAACCGTTTGTGCCGCGCGAAAACATTTTCCAACCCTTCTGTTTTCATCATCTGCAGCGATGCTTGCAGGGCAAAAAACATATTGACAGGGGGAGTAAAAGGAGTGGTATTTTTGGCAGCGTCTTTGCTATATTTGCCCAAATCCAAATAATAGCGGGGCAGTTTCGCCGTTTTGTAAGCTTCCCAAGCTTTGGGACTGACAGCCACAAAACCCAAACCTGGAGGAATCATGTAAGCTTTCTGAGAACCCGAAGCAATGACATCGATTCCCCAAGCGTCCATCGGAATATTGACAGCGCCTAAGCTAGTGACAGCATCGACCATAATTAAAGCTTCACCGTGGGCCTTAACGTGGCGGTTGATGGTTTCGAGGTCGTTGAGAACGCCGGTGGAGGTTTCCGAGTGGGTGATGATGACAGCTTTGATTTGCTTCTCTGTATCTGCTTCGAGTTTTTCGCGGAAGTGTTCGGGGTCTAAAGGTTGGCCCCACTCGGCTTTAATAATTTCGGCGTTTAAACCGTAAGCTTCGGCGACTTCAGCCCAACGTTCGCCAAATTTGCCGTTGCATCCGACTAAAACTCGATCGCCCGCACTCAAGAAATTAATTATCCCAGCTTCCATCGCGCCGGTACCAGAAACCGTTAAACTCAGCACGTCACTTTTTGTTTGGTGCAGCCATTTGAGGTTTTCGGTACAGTCTGCAAAAATCGCGTCAAATTCCTTGCTGCGGTGGCCCATCGGGTGTTTTGCCATCGCTAACAATGCCGCTTCAGGCACCGGCGTCGGGCCGGGAATCATCAGCATTAATTTGTTGTCCATGATATTGTCCTAAGTTTTTCTGTGGGAGTTATATAGAATAAATCAAATACGATACGTCACGTCGCGTCGATACTCTAAGTTTTTTAACTTTTAACTCCCTTGTGGTTAATTTCATTTAGAGCCCAGCGATGTTCTACCGCTAAGTTCGATCGCTCGCAGCTTTGTTCTAATTGCTTTTGAATGGCAAGGGCTTTACGCAGTGTAATAATAAGTTGGTGAACTTGTTGCTGCTGCGGCGATTGTGGACTGACAGCAAACATCGTTTTGCGCTCTAACAATTGAAGTAGCAATTCATAATGAATGTACGAAGGAAGGGGGATTGGCTCCATGAAAGCTAACATACCTCAGCGAACCGACACCCCATTGCAATTGCATGAGGCATCACAGGTGAACATTAGATGCCCGATTTTTTATTTGTGTTCTAACCGTACAATAACCCCTGCTTTGCCGATCGAATATTCGGGGCTGGGTGCGTTGGACACGCTAAATCTTGCGATCGACAGGCTTACAGAATAGATTTAATTGCTTTCTGGCAAAATATTTCTATGCAATATAGCTTTCAGTGCTATTTCTTTTTTACAGTAGCGCTTGAGTCGATGCAGGCTAGAAATTCTCATTATTTACCTACTTAATCATTTTTTATCAGAATCAAGGGTGCTTTGTCAAGCGGTCTCGCCTTTCACAGGCTGGGAGGGCGATCGGCAAGGGAGGCTAAAGCTGCGCCTGGATCGGGCTGCTTGACCAGAGATTCGCCGATGAGGACGGCTTCGGCTCCGGCGCTGGCAACTTGAGTTAGGTCGTCGGGAGTGTGGATTCCTGACTCGCTGACGATGAGGATGCCTTTTGCTTGGATTTCGGTTTGGCGATCGGCTAATAGTTGACCGGTAGTTTCTAGGCTGACGGAAAAGTCTGCTAGGTTGCGGTTGTTGATGCCGATTAGGTTGACGCCTTCTAGGGTTAATACTCGATCGAGTTCTTCGAGAGTGTGAACTTCGATTAAAGCTGTCATGCCCAATGTCTTGACAATTTTTACAAAGTATTGTAAGTCTTTGTCAGAGAGAATAGCTGCGATTAACAATACAGCATCCGCGCCGTGAATCCGGGCGAGATAAATTTGGTAGGGATAGATAATAAACTCTTTGCAAAGTAAGGGTAAATCGACAGCGGCACGGATTTTAGCGAGGTTGTCGAAGCTGCCTTGAAAGAACTTTTCATCGGTGAGTACGGAGATGCAGCTAGCGCCGTTTTGTTGGTAAGCTAGGGCGATCGCCACGGGATCGAAATCTTCGCGAATTACGCCTTTGCTGGGAGAAGCTTTTTTAACTTCGGCGATGATAGCGGGTGTGGTTTTGCCGTTTTTAAGGGCGGCAAGAAAGTCGCGGATGGGCGGTGCAAACGGGAGTTTTTTGTGCAGTTCGGATAACGGGGTGCGATCGCGCTTTTGGGCCACTTCTGCTTCTTTTTCCCAGACGATTTCTTCGAGGATGTGCTGGGGTTCGGCGTCGGGTACGGCGATTTGGTAGCTGAGGTAGAGTACGGAGACTGAGGTGCTGGGGGGACGGCGGCGGATTTGAAGCATGATAGGGGGATAAAGGGCGATCGTAACAAGTTTAAAAGTATTATATAATAGTTACAGTAAATCCTCCTAGCCTGAGAGCTAATGCGTGTCAGCTAAAGATATATATCACGAAACAGTTAAGCGTGCCTTACAAAAGGATGGCTGGACAATTACTCACGATCCATTTCCCATGCAAATTGGTCGCAAGCGTTTATCTGCCGACTTGGGTGCAGAGCGTCTAATTAATGCGGAAAAAGGAACCCAAAAAATTGTTGTTGAGGTCAAGAGTTTTGTGGGACGCTCGGATGTAAAAGATTTGGAACAGGCTTTGGGACAGTACGTTCTTTACCGCCATGTGCTTAATGAAATGCAGAGCGATAGAAAACTCTATCTTGCTATTTCTGAGGAGGTTTTTAATAGTGTATTTTCTATAGAATTAGGGGAAGTGTTATTGAAAAATCAGACAGTTAAACTGATTGTTTTTGATAAAAAAAGTGAGGCAATACTTCAATGGATACCCGATTGAGATACCAAGAAATTATCAAAACGATACTTCAGGAACACGCTAACTTCCGCAAGACTATACCTGATGGCTATCATTCTCAAATGTTATTTGATGATGAACGAGGAGGATATTTAGTTTTGGATATTGGTTGGAATGAGAACCAGTACCTTCACGCCACACCAATCCACCTTGATTTAATCGGCGATAAAATCTGGATTCAATATGATGATACTGAAGAAGGAGTGGCGACTGATTTACTGGCGGCAGGTGTTCCTAAAGAAGATATTGTACTCGGTTTTAGGCATCCTCAAGTGCGACAATATACTGAATTTGGAACTGGTTTGAGCGACAAAGATGAAGAAATTGTTGCTGAATCTGCTGCTGTGCGATCGGCCTAAGTAGAGTACGGAGACGGATGTGCTGGGGGGACGGCGGCGGATTTGGAGCATGATAGGGGGATAAAGGGCGATCGTAACAAGTTTCTATTATATAAGGTCGATCGCCCTTTTCAATTTATGATAAAATGCGATTAACTAAGTATTCGGAGATAAACCGATGCAATTAGAAGACTATTTTGAATTTCTCGACCCCGATGACATCCGCATCAAAGGACATCGGATCGGCATTGACGATGTAATTAAATATTACTTGGATGGATATTCGCCCGACCAAATTCTGGAAGAATTACCAAGTTTGAATTTAGAGAAAATTTACGCGACGCTAACTTATTATCTGCAAAATCGGAGGCAGATGGATGCTTATATGTTGCGGCTGGCGAAGTGGCGCGAAGAACGCTATCAGGAATGGTTGGCTAATCCATCTCCTTTAGCATTACGTTTGAGAGCAATCAAAGCACAGCGAGAACAGGAGTTACTTAACCTGAAGTGAAAATTCGTTTTTTACTCGATGAAAATTTGCCTCCTAAGCTCAAAAGTGCTGTTTTAAACCTCGATCCGGAGATAGATATTTTGCGGGTGGGTGATTCAAATGCACCGCCATTAGGCACCTTAGATCCAGAGATTCTCATTTATTTGGAATCATCAAAACGACTATTGGTGACGGATAACCGCAAAAGTATTCCCGGACATTTGGAGGAACATTGGGCCGCAGGGGGACAAAGTTGGGGATTAGTTTGGGTGCGTCCAAGTGGAAGTATCGGCAGATGGGCAGAAACAATTCATTTTATTTGGGAAACTACTGAAGCTGAAGAATGGCTCGATAAGTTAGATTGGATTCCATATTAGAGAATGATGTGGAAAAAGTACGCGCGTGCGTAGCTATCCCGTAGGAATCGCACTTTTGGGCCGCTAAAATCCCTTCGCTAACCCGCAAGTCCGCCGGGGGTTGAAAACCCCCGTCTTATAGCCAAAGTCCTCTAAAAGAGGACTGAAAAGCCAATTCAATAAACAAAGGTCGATCGCGCATTCCCAAATTTTACCAAAAGGTCGATTAATTAAACAGAAACAAACCCGGATTTACGTGAAAAAACTTTCCCAAAGCCTCAGCTTGTTTTTTGCTAATTTCTAGCTGACCGTTAACGATTTCAGTTACCGTCTCAACTGTGCCAATAATTTCTACTAAATCTGCTAGTTGTAAACTTCTAGCATCCATCAAATGAAGAAGTCTTGAGTGGGGAGTAGAAGCATTCAGTTGATAGTGATTTTCTTCATAATCCTCAATTAGTTTGACTAAAAGTTCTAGGAGAGTATCTTCTTCGGGAGTGAGATTTTTCCGAGAGAGCAAATTTTCAACTATTTCCAAAAAAGTCTCGTTTTCATCTTCATTTTTGATGATTCGAGGTTGATATTGAGATAGCAGGCTGCTGTACCTGTCGGAGTCAAAAGTAAGGGTCATTTTTCCAGTTGTCTTTGTCATATTCTGCATGAGTCAAAATGTACTTGATATAAACAATCTGCTTTTGATAGTTAAGACTTACGATTAAGCGATATTTATTTCCTTTGATATTGAAAATTGTAAAATTTCCAACTGCTTCAGCTTGAGGATAAATAGTTTGAACTTCAATAAGTTTAGTCCAGTTGGCTTGACTGGCAATCTTGTACCAATCATCGAGGGCTTCGCAGGAATCAGCATGATTTTGGCAGTAGTCTCTTAATTTTTTGCGACTGATAACGTGCATTGAGCGATCGGTCAGATGTTTTGCAGATACCTAATTCTATCAAATTTAAGTGCAAAGGGCTAAAACCCCAATTTTACTAAAAGGGTGATCGGGCTTCTTTTTCTATGTTTGGGCGGGAATAGTTAGTTTTGACATACTCTTTTAGTACCGGCCCAAGGCTGAAGAATGTGCGATCGCCTTCCGGGATTTTTTCAACTAATGAACGCCGTCCCAAGGATTGCATAACTTTCAAAAATTGCGATCGAGACAATTGCAGATTCTCTGGCACTTTTGAGAGGGAAACTGGCGCGGTTTCACTCGCTAGCCATGACATTACCTGTTTTTCTGACTCGGATAAGCGATTA
Organism: Microcoleus sp. B9-D4; assembly: GCF_036705105.1. Lineage (NCBI taxonomy): Bacteria > Bacillati > Cyanobacteriota > Cyanophyceae > Oscillatoriales > Microcoleaceae > Microcoleus > Microcoleus sp. B9-D4. The sequence continues at coordinate 29,852 of NZ_JAUBTS010000063.1, read as the reverse complement.
AATGGCTGATGCAGTAAAGATTCTAAATCACCTAAAAATAGTGGCTCGTCAGACAGAAATTCCGATAGGCTGCCGTCAAATAAATCTTGAATCATTGTAGCAACTATTTTTAACCACAAGGGATTGCCTCTGTATTGTTCAATTAGTTCTGACCATTTTTCATGTTCAGTTAAACCTTTTTCTCTAAGGATTTCCCCCGCGCCCGCACCTAAACCATTGAGTTGTAAGGAGCGAATTGGCTGATTTGTGCCTTCTAATGCGGCGATTTCTCTAGGCTTTTCCGAACTGAGCAACACTAAACAACTGTTGTGAGATAATTCTCCTACCTGTCTCAATAGCCTGCCGTAATCTTCATATCCAGGTTGGTAATTGCCAGCGAGTTTTCCGCTGCTGTTTATCATTTGTACGTCATCGAGTATCAGCAGACAGCGGTATTTTTGCAAGTAGTTCAGTAGGGGCAAACCCCCCGTGGTTGCCCCATTCTCTGGGACAACCACGCCCTCGGCATTTGGGGCGGGCACGGGGGCACCGCCCCTACAGAAGAATTGAATTATATTTGTTTGAAGTATTGACAGGGGTGGAGATGTGGCGAGACTTCGCCAGATGATGAAATCGAATTCATGTTTGATTTGTTCTACTAGGTTTACGGCGAGTGCGGTTTTGCCAATTCCGGCTATGCCTAGTATGGCTAGTAAGCGGGTGTTTTCGTGTAGAATCCACTGTTTGAGGGTGATGAGAGAGGATGTGCGATCGTAGAAAATGCCAGACTTAGGCATTTCAGCTAAGAATTGACGCAATTTTGGTTCAGTGTTGCCTTTGTTTAGAGGTTCTTCATCGGTTGGTGAATTGGGGACTTTTGGGGACTGCAAACTATTTTCACAGACGTTGACGTTACCAATGTGTACACAATCTTTATTATTGAAGTTCCAGAGATGTGAAAATTTTACTTGCTCCAATCTGACTCTAAAATTTGCTTTATTGACTTCTTCGCCTAATACTTCTGATAGTAGCTTCCATAATGCAGAGGCAATATCTTTAATGTGACCTTCACTACAGTGAAATTCATCGGCTATTTTTGAGTATTTCTGACATTGCAAAGTTCCCCGCAGTATCATCTCTTGCAGATTGTCTAAGTGTTTTCCCGTATTGATAAAAACTAGGTCGTCGGCAAGTTTTAACACTTCTTGAACGTCCATAGGTTGCTTTGTTATTAGAGTTTCACTGATTGTATCCTACTTTTTCCTACTTTTTCCTATTTAAGTCGGTTGTTGAAGTCCCGACTTTTTCCGACTTGCAAAAAAGAAGTTTTTGCAGATGATATTGATATAAAGATTTCCACTCAACAGCTATGAAAGGTATGAAACGAATTTTCGGTATTTTTTTCGTTGTAGGTTTAACTATTTCGACCCTTGCTTCTAACCTCCCAACAAAAGCCCAAAGCAATCACAACATTGGAAATAATGGTAAGTCTGGTAATATTGCTGCTACAGATCTCCGTGTTTTTCGCAATCCAACGAAAGGAAGGAATATTCCAGTTGATGTAGTAGTAAAAGGTGCTGATGGGCTAGATGAAGAAGCACGTCAAAAAGGCGCAAATGCTTTTTGCAGGGCAAATCAATATACCGAAGCCGTAAGTTTTGATTACGAACGTGATGGTAACGTCGGCACTATGCAGTGGAATCCAAAAAGTGAGCAATGGGAATTTTGTGAAGAATGTAAAATGTACCTGACGAAAGTAACTTGTAAGTAAGCCGATTATCAAGCTAGCGAAGCTACAACTAAGTACCGCTGTTACATCAATAGTCCGGACAGTTTTTAGGTCGTAGTCTGAAACCCTTCATTTTCTGTTGGCAGCTTGATTGCCAATTCCCAGGAGTGAAATAAAAAAAAACGTAAACTGCTCGTGGCGATCGCCCTTCTATTATTGAGGGGCGATCGCTCTTTTTTGAGTATCACTAATTCTGTTTCTCCAACAGCATAGGGAATTTTTACCGCTTTGATAACCATTCATAAGACAAGCTATAGCCAGTAGGAGAAAATCGGAGTGGGATTATTGGTATAATCAAAGAATCCCGATCGCCCTCCAATCATTTATAACAAATATGAGCATTAACGATAAACTTAAGAACATACTGACGCAATTACGATCGCACTTCGAGCAACTCTACGGCGATCGCCTCACGCAAATGGTGCTCTACGGTTCCCAAGCGCGAGGTGATGCACATCCAGACTCAGATATAGATGTTTTAGTAGTTCTTAAAGCGCCAGTTCAAGCGGGCGAAGAAATTGATAGAACTCTTCAGATTGTAGCAGATTTGTCGCTCCAAAATGATGAAGTGATTAGCTGCCAGTTTATGAATGAAGAAAAATTCACTAATTATCAAGGCCCTTTGCTCAGAAATATCCGTAAAGAGGGAATTTTAATATGACATCGGCTCAATTAAACTTACTCGCAAAAGCTCGTCAAAGCCTTTCAGCGGCTAAGTTAATGTTAGATGGCGAATACCCGGATTATGCAGCCTCTCGCGCCTATTACACTATGTTTTATATTGCCGAAGCATTTTTAGAAGGTGAAGGACTATCTTTTTCTAAACATTCCGCAGTCATTAGTGCCTTTGGCCGAGAATTTGCTCGTACAGGGAGAGTTCCTGTTAAGTTTCACCAATACCTAATCCGAGCTCAGGAATTGCGAAATGCTGGAGATTACGGCGAACTTGATGCCGTTACCAGCGATCAAGCCGCAGAATCGATCGCCCAAGCTGAAGAATTTCTCGAATTAGCCCAAAATGCGATCGGCCCTCTACCGCCGCCTTAAATACGCGCAATTCCCTACGGGATAGCTACGCTTCACGCACTTTCATCTTTTTTAGCTTCCTCTGCCATCAAAGCAAAATCGTGCAGATTTTTCATCGCAAAATATCCACCTACTTTCAGCAAATCACCGGCGCAAGTGACAGGAATTCTCTCCTGATAAGCTTTCAGTGCTAAATTACAATCAATTTCTTTGAGCTCAAGATAGATTTTCCGCAGCTTGTTCACCACAAACCCCATCATCACCACCTTAGCGATTTCCGCCCCATCTTCGCGATCGACTTTCACAACAAATCCCTGAATCTCAGTATTGTCTAACGAAGTAATTAAATCGCTTAAAATCTCTAACTGAGAACGATTTTCTGTCAGCTCCAGCTTTTTGACAGCATCTCCCATCCGAGCTGGATAATCCGCAAACTCCCTTGTCAAAGGTAGCCCGATATCAAACACATCTCCTGCATCATTTTTTTTGACCCAAATCGCTCCTTTATTGTCGTAAATTCGGCTGTGTTCGTGCCAACCATTTTTTTGTAAATATGCTATAATTACATTCACATCTAAACTTTTGAAAACTTCCAAATCCCGTACAGTTACTTTCATGGGAAACCTCCTTTGCTAATACGCTGCATAATTGACTCAAGAGCCTGTGGAGTAAAGTGATTCCGGCGGGGCAATTCAACAGTAATGCGATTTGTATTTCTAGTTTCAGGCATTCCCCGCAGCGATACCCAATAGGCACAATGTCTAAGCAACATTTCCTGTTCAGACTGTTGTATCCATTCCCCTATATTTTCCGGTACTAAAACGACAACCAGCAGGCGGGGAATAAAGGCAGTGACTCTCAAGTCGTTGTAATTTTTGACATTGAGCGGATATCGCACAGATTGAGCATCGAGTACATCTCTTGAAGTACATTTTAACTGCAATTCGAGGCGGTGCGGTTGCATTGGATCGCTGCCGATCGCCTTGATACAGAGATCCACGCTATCATAATCATTCTCAGGTTGATCTACAGAACAGCCGGCGACTGCCGCCACAGCACGGACATAAGCCTTGCTAAATAATTGTTTGCGTTGATTCAGTTCCATTTAAACACAATTCTCAAAAACGGGCGGTCACGATCGCACATTGGTGTCAACAAACAGGTCAAACATAGTACCAGTCTTTTGTTGCTCCGATAGGCTTTTGATCCCCCCTAGCCCCCCTTAATAAGGGGGGGATAAGAGGATTCAATGCCCCCCTTCCCAAGTGGGGAACCGCATTTCAAAGTCAACCCCTACTCCCCTTCTTAAGGGGGATTTAGGGGGATCTAGACTGGAATGCAAACGAGTTTTCTCAAGGGTTTAGACTTAAGTTGACACTAATCGAGACACAGCCCCTACAGATTAATGACTACCCGCTCCAGCCGCCCGTTTGAAAGCCTCATCCAGCACTTCCGAAAGCGTCGGGTGAGTGTGCACTCGGAATGCTAAAGTGTTCACAGAATCGCGCTGGGCGATCGCATTTGCCGCCTCCTGAATTAAATCCGAAGCGTGCAAACCGAAAATGTGAACTCCCAACAACTCTCCAGTATCTTTGCGGTAAATCACCTTAGCCGTACCGTCGGTTTCCCCTTCAGCAATAGCCTTAGAATTTCCCTTAAAATAAGTCTTGACAGAAGCTACCTCAAACCCTTCAGCTTTTCCTAACTCTTTGGCCGCAGGTTCCGTCATCCCCACATAGCTAATTTCCGGGTGAGTAAAAGCCGCCGCGGGGATACTCAAATAGTCAACTTCGCGGGCTCGCCCGCAAATATTTTCCACCGCAGCAATTCCCTGAGCAGACGCAGAATGCGCTAACATCATCTTGCCGTTAACATCGCCGATCGCCCACAAATTTTGCACCGGTTCACCCGCCGCCAAAACCTGCATCTTATCGTTAACTGGGATATAACCGCGCATCGTTTCCACGCCAACAGTTTCTAACCCCAAATTCTTGCTCACCGGAACCCGACCAGTTGCTACCAAACAAGCATCAACTTCCAAAACTTCGACAACTTCCTTAGTTTTGAAATCAGCTAATTCAATAATGACTGGCGAACCAGGAGTAATCTTCTTGGCCAAAACACCCACTTTTGTTTCAATATCGCGGGGTGCAATTAACACTCGTTCTGCCAACTTAGCAATATCCGGGTCAAAAGTCGGCATCAATTGGTCTAGAGCTTCAATCATCGTAATTTCGCAGCCCAGGGCTGTGTAAATATCCGAAAACTCCAAACCGATATAGCCACTGCCAATAATTGCGATCCACTTCGGCAGCGATTCCAACCTGACAGCATCATCGCTGGTAAATACAGTTTTGCCGTCAATTTCTATCCCGGGGGGGACGAAGGGAACCGAACCGGGAGCGAGAATAATATCCTTGGCGGTAATAGTTTTCTCGCCTTTATCGGTTTCGACGGTAATTTTTTGAGCACTGGCAATTTTGCCCCAACCTTGGATGACATCGACGTTCAAACGTTTGAGGCTGTTGGTCAAGTCGCCGCGCAGTTTACTGACAATAGTATTAGCATGATTGGCGATCGCCCCGCGATCGAAATCCACACTGCCCAATTGAATACCCAAAGTCTTCAGGTGGTGGGCATTCCGCAAATCTCGCACGCGCCCGGAAGCCGCCAAGAGCGCCTTCGAGGGAATGCAGCCGCGGTTGACGCAAGTCCCCCCCATATCGCCCGCTTCGATAATTGCCACTTTCAGCCCGCAGCTAACCGCGTGTATGGCCGCGCCGTGTCCGCCCACGCCAGCGCCGATAATTGCTAAATCGTAATCAAATCCCTGAGTCACCTTAAAATCTCCTAATGCCTTTGAAATCTTAGAACTCAAGCAAAAAACACCGTCTCTCCGTCCTTTCGAGGTGGCGCGTTGCCATCGCAACCCTTGAACAGCGGTAATAGTTGCATAAGTCCTGTCTCCTTATTCTCGACTAGACTAGGGTTAATTAGACAACGAAAGAGCCCTAACTGAGATTTTTTCAGGGTCAATGATTTTGAGCTGGGTCTGTACCAAGTCTCAAATCACTCAGTAGGCGGGTGTACAGTTAAATATAGTTTGAAGGCTGACAAGGTCCGCTGCAGGTTTTATATGGGGCAGCAAGTTCAGCCACAGGCATTCCACCGTCCGGTTAAATTCTGTCCTCCTGCTTGTTTTAGTCGGTTTTCATGTCTAATATCTGCACGCGCCGGGGCAGACAGACTTTGTTGGCAAATTTTAGACCCTATGGAGTGGCTTATGACGGATGACGACGACCAGAAAGATTTACGCCGGGCCTCGGCTCAATCATTTTTTGAGTCCCTGGATGAATTGTTCGATTCTATAGAATCGAACACCACGCAAGCTGCACAACCGAAATCTCCACCGCCTCCGGCTAAACCTTCGAGTCAGTCTTCGAGTTTGCCGAAGAAGACTAGACCTGCGAAAATTAATTTGTCGGATTTTGAAGATGCGATCGCCGATTTGGAACAGTTTATCCAGAGTAAACACCAGAAACGCCCGGAATCCAATCAATAGGACGATGACACATTTTCAAGTAATGACGGTTGACTGTTGACTGTTGACTGTTGACTGTTGACTGTTGACTGTTGACAAGCGAAAAATTTTAGATTAATGTTTACGCTCCCAGATGAATCTGTGGAGTCAATTTTTAATGTCAAATTCGGTAGCATAGGAATTATTCATCTCTCTGTTCTCTGACCACGAATTTCTTGAGGGTACAACCCCCCGGATTTATCCGTGGAATCAATCAAAAATCGAAAATCGAAAATCAGAAGAGCCCCCGCATTTATCCGTGGGGTCGCCTCTAAAATCTAAAATCTAAAATCTAAAATCGATTGACTCTGTGTTCTCTGTGTCCTCTGCGGTTTAATCATTCCAAAGCAACCATAATTTATATCAATTCCAAATCTAAAATCGACGGGCTGTTAACGGTGCTTTCGGCTTAACCTGCTTAGGTTGCACCTACAAAACATTCACATTTGCTTGAGGATTGCTTTACAAGAATCAAGCCAGATAAATCATCTCAATTTACTATTAATAGCCTTGTTTTTAGGCTTTGAGTGCTGCGGTAATTGCCTCGATCGCACTTCGATCGCGCGATCGCCGATCGCACTCACAGGCAACTCCCATTCATCAATATCAATATCATTGCGGAACTTCACCGGAATATCAGCACCGTTAATAATCGCTCCCAACAGCCGCGGCCCGGATTTATGCGACTCCTCCTCCTCAGATTCCTGCAACTGATCTGCAGCCTCAGACAACATACTAGACAAAGTGTAACCAGGCCGCGCCACCAAAATCATACCATCCGTGTACGGTTCCAGCGTCAGCGCGTCGTTGCACTCGCTCAACGCCGGAGAATCCACAACCACAAAATCAAAGCGGTTGCGAACATCCTCAAACAATCTCCGCATTTCGCTGGATTCTAGTACGGCGGAGGCTTGCCGCAAAAAGCCGGGACTCGGCACAACGTATAGATTCTCTACCTCTGGAACCAAAAGAACGCACTCGCTAATATTGCCGTAATAGTGCAAAGGTTCCACAGTCGCCAAAGGATCAGCAGCAATTTTCAAAGATTCAACGTTAGAAGGCGATCGCAAATCTGCTTCAATTAGCAAAGTCCGTTTACCCGATCGAGCCGATGCAATTGCCAAATTGTAAGCACTAAAACTTTTCCCCTCCAAAGGCGCCGCCGAAGTCAGCAACACCACCTTCACCGGTTTGTTCCCGATCCGGCGCAAATTAGTACGCAACCGCTCGTAAAATTCCAAATAGGGAGAATTTGCCTCCAAGGCGAGCGGCATTATTTCATCGCCGTAGGAATCAAATACCGTCACTTCAGGCAAAACTGCCAGTATCGGCACCTCTTTTTCCACCAAAGCCGCCCGCACTTCTTCCCAACTGTAAAACTTGCCGTTGAGCATCCCCAACAAAAATATCAACCCCCCGCCCAGCAGCAATCCCACAAATCCGCCCACCGCCAGCATCACGGGCAAACCTCTCTTGTTTGACTCAACATCATCAGTTTGTGGCAATTGGGCGATTCTCAAACTCCCCGTTGTCTCAGCTACCGCCGCCTCAGCATCTACCAAAGCCGACTGCATCTTGTCATAGAGAGCTTTTTTGAACGCCACTTGCTGGGCTAACCGCGCTTGTTCTAACTGCTTGTTGGGGATTGTCGCGTGTTCCCGACGCAATTGTTGTTCAGTTTTCTCGATTCCTTGGAGTTGCTGTTGCACCGTATCCCGCTGCGTTTGCAAAGCAATCAAAGTTTGAGCTAACTGCTGTCTGGCAGGATCTAAAGAAGAGTCTACCCGAATTCGAGCAGCACTTCTGAGCGGAGCCGCCACCCCGTTACCGCCGAGTACCTCAGATTGCCGCTGCTGCAACTGCTGCTCAAAAGCTTGTTTTTGTTTGAGCAATTCTACAATTTTCGGGTGTTCCTCCTGCAAGTCGCTGCGGAGAATTTTGAGCTGAGATTCGATCGAAAACAATTGCACTCGCAGTTGGGCAATAATTGGATCGGCAGAGAGTGCTTGAGCGACGTAAGCTTGCTCCACATTCAATCCCAAGCGATCCTGCAAACTGTTAATTTGAGCTTCTATTCCTCCCAACTGCACGCGGAGTTGCCGCTGCTGCTGTTGGCTGCTGGTAATCGCTAGCGGCAAAGCACCGCTCTGAGCTGCTAAAATTGAAGTTCCTTCTCGTTTTTCGTAGGCTTCAAGTTTTGCTTCCGTCTCTCTAAGTTCCTGAGTTACTTTCGGCAAACGCTCGTTAATTTGGGCGATCGTCTCACGCAGTCTAGAAGTATTAATACTTTTGCTGTGTTCCACCATTTCGTACATCAGCGTCTTTACTACCGCTTCTGCTTTTTTGCGATCGGCATTTTTGTACAATATTTGAATCAAAGCGCTGGGGTCATTATTCTTACTGGGCATCTTTATCTGCACATCTTTTACCAGCTTGTTAGCCAAAGCTTGTATTTTTTCTTTCGCTTCTTCTTTGTTTAATTTTTCTTCCGGTTTGATGAGTTTTTCCGCTGCTGGTTCAACCACCCTTGTATCCAGCAGCATATCTTTAGTTATTTCTTGTCCTTCCTGTTGAATTTTAGTAGTAGTAGATGAAAAAATCACGCTCGGTCTGTCGTAGGCCAGCGTACCTATTGCAACATAAACTGGCGCCGGCTTTGGCTGCAGTGCCACTACTCCCGACACCCCCACAGTCACCGCGAGAGTAGCCAGTCCCACCCACTTGTATTGGTCGAAAGCAATTAAATAACGTTTAACAACGGATAAAGTCATGACGATTTTAGATTTTAGATTTTAGATTTTAGATTTTAGATTGCTAATTCTTAACGATAACTAATGATTGCTGACTAATTCTACAAATCCCCCAAAAACCTTATAACTTTCGGTCTGTGATTAAAACCCATATCGCCTAAGTCATTCCCCATCTTAAATCTAAAATCTTAAATCTAAAATCTAAAATGGTATGACTACCTATCATTACGTGATGGGCCGAACAAATCTGTTACCCCATTTCTCAACTGCTCAAAGAACAGAATAAATCCCAAAGTATCCCGGAATGGTCGAGTAAAAGTGTTGAGTACATAACCAATGCGCTCTACCAGATTCCTACCAATCACAATCACATCATTATCTTCGAGCATCGGGTTCTGAGAAACATTGCCCTCCAAAGCAGCTTTAGCATCTATCGAACGGTTGATTGCTCTACCTTGCTTTTCGTCGAACCGAATCAGGGCTATTTTCCGCAAGTCAGCAAGATTAACAGGCAAGTTGTTGAGAGCATCCAAAAACCTGCTGCCATTTTCAACGTAGAACGAGGTCAAACCACCACTAGCGTAACTCAAAACTCGAACGTAGATCCTGGGCTTAATCAAAGTAGACCGCGAAACCAGAGCTTTGTCGTAGTCTAGGTTTTTGGTACTAGCGTCCAATTCCGGGATGACAATCACATCTCCCGATGCCAAAGGAAAATCGAACAAATCGTTACCGTTTGCTAGGGGAGTGTAGAGGTCGATTGGTTCCTCCACCGAGGAGCCGTTCATCAGCGTCCGCCGCACTCGCACCTCGCGCAAATCGGCTTTTCCCGTCACTCCCCCCGCAGTCACCAAAGCAGCCGAAATTCTACCAGAACCCGCCGGAAGCGTGTAAAAACCTGGTTTGCTGACTTCTCCGGTAACAGTGATTTGGACGGGGACAGCAGCAGCAGCGAGGCTGTACCTGGATGCTAAATCTTGATCGGATTTGCGATCGGGCGTAACCTGTTTATACGGTACGACGATCGCATCTCCATCTTCCAAACGCAACTCCGGTGGAGCAATACCAGTTTGCAACGGTGTCAAAATATCAACAACTTGCTCCGCCACAGCACCGGACGGCAGAGTCCGCCGCACCCGCACCGCCCGCAGTTCCGCCGTAGGATTAGTCCCAGCAGCCGCCGCCAGAGCCGCAGGAAGCTGGGGGGTTTGCAGCGGATAAAAACCCGGTCTGGCCACTTCCCCCGTCACCGTCACCACTACGGGGCGCTGAACCAGCAAAGCAGCCGAGACTTGAGGATTTTTGATAAATTGACCAAAGCGCTCCCGGAGGCGCTGCTGTGATTCTTCGACAGTAAGACCGCGCACATTTACTGTTCCGATTAGTGGCAGTACAATTACCCCTTCAGGGCTGATTGCACCTGTAAAACCTAGCTCAGGGAAGCGCTGAACTTGAACAGAAATCTGGTCTCCCGGGCCCAGGCGGTAGGGCCGATTCCGAAAAGCTGGGTTAATATCCCGGTTGAAATTGGCAGGCGGCGGTGGCGGTACACGCGGTGGCGGTGGCGCCACGAGTCGCTCGTCTCTGGGAACAACAGATTGAGCTAAAGCCGTTTCCGAAAAATTTTTGCTATTAAAACCCCAGAATACAGCAGCAAAAGATAGAGTCCAAGCAGTTGAATGCAGGCCTGCCAAGTAAAAAGCGAGGCGATTTTTAATAGTGGATTTTTGCCGCATTTTCAGAGGATTTAAAAAAGTAATATTTTGAATAATGACCTGATTTGTAAGTTTCATCTAAATATAGCGACGAGAAAAAACAATAAGATATTTTCGGGGCGAGTTGAACCCGGATATTTACTAGGAAGCAGTTGATTTTGGCAAAACTCGCCCACGCCCTAGGCTGATTTATTTGCACCTACCTGCTTACTAAAACCGAAAAGTTTCTGTAATTAATTTAGCCTGAACACTTTCGGCAAGAGATTCCAGCAATGGTTGAGCTATCTTAATATCGCCCTGCGGTTGAATGGGAAGGATGATACTGACAGCAACCCAAGAGGCGCGGCGGTTCGAGAGTCTAGCCATGCTGTCTTCCCAAAACCAGCGACTGGTTGCTGGAGAACCCCCGTTAGGCCAAGCGTACCACTGCACGACAGCAAAAGTTTGTTGGGGAGTCCAGCTTCGGAAAAACCTCGCCTCGACATTAGGCGGTGGTTGGCCGGGTATTGGTGCTAATTTAACTGTAAAGCTCAAAGTGCGATGAGAATCGGTTTGCCATCGGTGAAATCCATCGATATCTAGCCATTCTACTTGGGGCTGGTTTTTGGGGTAATTTTGAGGCAACAGCAATAAAATGGCAATTGTTTTATCCTTTTTAATTTCTTGAACTAACCATCTGTGAGTGCCAATTTGAACGTTATTCTGAACGGCTATAACCTGCCACCCAGGAATTTTTATCCCGTTTTGGCGCACACTTCTTAATTGCTTGAGGTTGGCAAGGGTTGGCGGGTTTGTCCAAGGCCACCTTCCCGTCGCGTAGCCTGGAATTGCTACTGCCCCAACTAATACCAGCAAAAACACCAGTACCATAATTTTAGATAATTGATACCGCCGCAGGAGTTTCTGTGCTGAAATCATCTGTTTCATTAATTGCCAGACTGACTTGGGAAATACTTTTCCATCCCGTTGAGGAGAAGTACCAATAACCCTAGTATACAAGCAGAATACAAATCTCCGCCCCATCCGGCGTGTAGCCAAGTAAAAAGCGCCTCTCTGTCGGTTCCGTGAAAGTAAGTTAGCAAAGTATTGCGAAAAATGTTGGAAGTGATGCTAATAATGGATGTAATCACTAAAAACAAAAGGCTTTTTTTGCGATAGATCCAAACTCCCGTCCAATCCAGCAGAATTAAGCTGACATAAAGACTGGTAAACAGCATTTTTAAGCCTGCACAGTGCGGAGCAACTTCTACAATGCGCTCGTTCACGTACAGATAAATTTCTTCCACTCTCACGTTGATACCAACCTTAATTAATATCCAGGCTGATGCTTCAGCAATGAATTGCTGTAAGGGCAATGCGTAGGGTTCTATGAGGTAAGGAATGTGGTTGGGCGAGGCCAGAAATACGAAGAAAAGCGGCATCGCCTGCAATTTTAAGCCGGGAATTCCTTTTAAAGATAAGCAAATGCTGGCCAGCATTATGGGGAGGGATAAATTTACTAAATCGCTCAAGCGACTCAGATAAAAAAGCGTGGCTAGTACCAGCAAAAAGCCTCCCAAAGGATGCGGTGAATTGGGTAAGTTGCGCCAGCACTTTCGGTTCATCCAAGCAATATAAGCTGCGTAGGGCAAACCAATTAGTCCGTGGCTGAAATATTCGTGTTCGAGGCTGATGTTTTTGTTCAACCAGCCGTCGTACCAATGTACTAGCAGGGGGGCGTACAGCAGCACTAGGAGCACTGTGATACCTTCCGCCAGTAGGTATCGCTTGAAAACAATGTGAATTCTGCGCTGGATGTGCATGGTTTGAGAAGTTTTAAGATTGCCGCGCTGGATTCGCAACGCTTTGGGGTTTTAAACTGTCAGTTAAAGAATTGTTAATTCCCGACATCAGGCATCAATATCAATAAAGGACTCTCGCGCAGGGTGGGGGCGGGTTTATTTAACCTGTCTGCACCCTTTAAAGCTATTGGTGAACCCGCCCCTACGGGTTTTTGATATGGGTGCCTGATGTGAGTTAATTCGGAACTTAAATGCTTTTATAACTGCACTCTACTGCTGGAAACAGGTTCCGCATAACTTTTATGAACAATTAGCAATTCAATGATAGTACGATCGCCCGAACAACTTGCTCGATCTGAGTATTGCTCAATCCGGGATACATTGGCAATGATAAAATTTGTTGGCACAGGGTTTCTGCGTGGGGGAAGTCGCCCGGATTGCCTAAGTTTTGGTAGGCGGGTTGCAGGTGACAAGGTACGGGATAGTGTATACCTGTTTGAATGCCGTGTTGGGCGAGTTTTTGCTGAAGGGTGTTGCGGTCGATCCTCTTCGAGGGCTTCGCTAACGAGCTTTCCTCAGTAATTTGGATAACATATAGGTGATAAATGTGACCGCTGCTGCTGTGGTTGGCGATCGGTACAATGCCTTTGTGTTTCAATGGTGCTAGTAGAGTATTGTAGTGTTGAGCGGCGGCGGTGCGATCGCGATTCCATGTTTCTAAGTAAGGCAATTTAACATTGAGCACGGCAGCTTGCAAATTGTCGAGGCGGCTGTTGCTACCAATTTCTGTGTGCAAATATTTGCTGGGTGCTCCGTAATTGCGGAGAGTTCGCATTTTTTCTGCGACCTTTGCATCGTTAGTAATTAACATCCCGCCGTCGCCAAAAGAACCAAGGTTTTTGCTGGGATAAAAGCTGAATGCTGCTGCTTTTCCAATGGAACCCGCGCGGTATCCTTCTCTTTCGGCTAAGTGTGCTTGGGCCGCATCTTCAAATATGATTAAATCGTGGCGATTCGCAAAATCTAAAAGCTGCCCGGGCGATACCATTTGACCGTAGAGGTGTACGGGGATAATTGCTTTAGTTTTCGAGGTAACTGCTGTTTCGGCTGCTGTGAGGTCAATCAGGGCGGTTTCCGGGTCACAATCTACAAGAATAGGTATAGCTTTGGCTTCGAGGACGGCGATCGCGGTGGCGATAAAAGTGTTAGCGGGTATGATAATTTCGTCGCCCGGATTAATGCCGCAAGCTTGGAGTCCCAGAGCGATCGCATCTGTTCCGCAAGCCACTCCTACGCCGTATTTTACTCCCGAAGCTGCTGCAAATGCTGTTTCAAATTCTGTCAGTGATTGACCTAAAATAAAATCTCCTTGCTCGATAATTTTCCCAATTGTTTCTGTTATTTGAGATTGGATTGGTTGGTGTTGCAGGGAGAGGTTGACAAATGGAACTTTTGGCGGGCGACTACTCATACATCAGACGAATACGAATTATTTATATTAACATTTAAGTGCGGATATCTTTTAAAAGTTTTTAACCGCAGAGGTCGCAGAGAGCGCAGAGGAAGAGAGGAGAAAGCCTCGCGCACTTTTCTGGAGTTGTCAATTAAATCAAGGTTTTTCTGTAATATAGAATCAGATATTTTTCCAGCAATCAAACTCATGGAATACAAAAAACTGGGCGACAGCGACTTATCAGTATCTGAAATCTGTTTGGGTACGATGACTTACGGCCAGCAGAACACCGTTGCAGAAGCGGCCGAACAGCTCGATTTGGCGATCGCCAGAGGCATCAACTTTATCGATACCGCAGAAATGTATCCTGTCCCTGGAAGACCGGAAACTCAGGGTAAAACAGAGGAATATATCGGCGAATGGTTGGCGAAACAGCAGCGGGATAAAGTCATTATAGCGACTAAAGTGGCGGGCAGAAGCACTCGCTTAAAGTGGATTCGGGAAGGGAAAAATCAGATCGATCGCCCAAATGTGGAAAAAGCCCTGAATGACAGCCTGAAGCGCTTGCAAACTGACTACATCGACCTGTATCAGATCCACTGGCCCGATCGCTACGTCCCGCTATTTGGCGCGCCGGATTACGACATCGCCCAAGAACACGAAACAGTACCGATTTTGGAACAGTTAGAGGTATTTGCTGACCTAATTAAAGCTGGCAAAATCCGCTATTTGGGTTTGAGTAACGAGACGCCTTGGGGAGTTTGCGAGTTTTGTGCATTGGCGGAAAAACACGGTTTGCCGAAAGTTGTTTCGATTCAGAATGCTTTCAGTTTGAGCAATCGGACATTCCACCTAAATTTAGCAGAAACTTGCCGCTTTAAGAATGTGGGATTGATGGCTTATAGTCCTTTGGGATTTGGGCTGTTAACGGGGAAATACTTGAATGGAATTCCCGAAAATTCAAGGTTGGCTTTATTTGCGGGATTTGGTCAGCGTTACGATAAAACTAATCTGAACGATGCGGTGAAAGCGTATGTTGAGATTGCGGGGAAACATGGGATAAGTCCGGCGCAGATGGCTTTGGCGTATGTGCGATCGCGCTGGTTTGTAACTAGCACAATTATTGGTGCAACAAGTCTCGAACAGTTGGAGGAAAATATCGGTAGTTTGGAGGTGAATTTGGATAAGCATATCCTAGCGGAAATCGATGCGGTGCACGCTAAGTATCCTAACCCGACACCGTAAGTTTATTACTCCCTCTATCGGCGGTTGAAACCGCTACTACACAAACAAAGTCTGCCTTCGCGGACTAAGAAATAGAGGCAAAATTTACCGCGAATTTGGTATTAGTAGGTTGGGTTGAGGTCACGAAACGAAACCCAACTTATTAAGTTTTTATATTGTTTAGGATGAACAGCGATGAATAGCAGTCAAAAATTTAATTTTAAATTATCCGAGCGTTTCTTAGAAAACTACGCAGATCCTCCTGAAGATCCATTGGGAGAGCTTTCTCATTTTGAAATGGGATGGCGATGTTTCTGTTTTGAATACAACCATAAAGTTTTCATAGAAATAGGTGAGGCTCAAAAAGAGGTATTTTTAGATCCAGATATCTGTATGATGATTGACAATTACTTTCCCAAGGAAATTGCGAAGCTATCGCAAGGTAAACCAATAGAAATAGACTTTGGTGAGAGTTGGTTCACTATTATGTTGGTACCGATCAACAATAAGATTAACTGCACTTGGATCAAGTTTGGGACTTCGTGCTGGGAAAAGCAGTTTGAGTTCGATCGCACTCACGTATTAGATGTGCTCAGAGGTTTTCTTCAGGAAGTGATGCAGCTAGCTGTAGATAAGGGTTACATCACGCTGGAAGAGAAGGAGGAGTTTATTAGTCCGGCTTTTGCTAGCACTACCGATGCTGCGGTATTAGGCAAGTAGTTTGTTTTGGTGGTGTTTTGGGCGATCGACCTGCCAATTCATCCATAAAATAGGAGAATGGTAAAAGGCGATCGCCCTGTTGCTGAGGTGTTACGAGTTGTTACAGCTTCCTCCAGTCATGCAGTAAAAGTGAGATACTGCTAATTGTTAAAAGTGAGCGATACTTTTTAAAATTTTACTCTATGGAAGAAACAGTCCACGACAACTTTTTTAAAAATTTTACTGTAGTAACAGCAACTATATCCGCCGCCGATGATCTTCCTGAAAAATCTGGGATTTATGCTTTTTATCACGCTTTTGATTTTTTAGAAAATAACTTGTTTGATGGTGTAGATAATCGTTTAAAAAGTACAGTATTTAAAACAAAATTTTCCGAAAAAGATAATAGAAGTAAGTTTATTGTCGATACTTGTGGAGAGTCAGTTGGTTTGTCTCAAAAAATGGGGCAATTTATCCAAGCGGTTTCTCAGCCTAAAGAACGAAGAATTTTAAAAAGTCTTCTGATCTCATGTAGCATTTTCCAACGCCCCGATTACATCGGCACAGCAAGCAACTTAAGAGATAGATTTATCCAACATTTGGATCGAGACGATGGTTTTTTATCAAGGTACGGAAACTCCAGAGCCCCTGATGAATTTTTATTCGTTTGTTTACCTTGCCCCAAAAACATTTCTAGAGAGTTAGAAAGTCTGTTAATTCAACTATGTCAACCTAAGTTTAATACACAGAGGAGTTAGAAAATGGAATTAGATAATCAGTCTCCAGAGACGATAGAATATAAGGCAATCAGTGGTAAATTTGGTGAAGTTAGGTACTTCATAACAACTCTCGATCAAAGTGATGCCGTTGAAAATATTAGATTTGCTGATGAAATTCAAGGCAGTTGGAGCTTTTCTGAAAGAGTTCAGAGAAAACTAGATGAAAACAGAGCGAATACAGAAATATTTTCTTACCTAGCACAGGGTGGAATTCGCTTTTTTAATTCAATTGTAGTTGTACTTTTGCCCAACTCGAATAACCAAAGAGAGTTTTGGGACTTTTCTGAAGTTAGTAGTCAGGGAAAAACTGTTGAAAAATGGGTCAATTTAAAGCTATATAAAAACGTAGCTAGAATTGTAATTGATGGTCAACATAGACTTCTTTCATTAAAGAGATACTGGAACGCCTATACTGGAAAAGAGCCTTTAACTCCTCAACAAATAAATGAGAATTTCAATTGCGACGAAACTTTTGACATACCAGTTGTTTATCTAGTATTTGGTAATCTTGGTAGAGTTGGTCATGCCGACTTAAGTGAAACAGTAAGAGATGAAATAATCAAAGCAACTCGCAATATTTTTACAGTTATCAACAAGACTGCAAAATCAATCGATAAACAAACTCAATTATTGCTGGATGACAGTAAAATATCAGCATTGATTCCTAGAAAACTTTTAGAGGAAGAAGTGCTTGAAGATAAATTTGTTAAATGGTCTTCCAAATCAAGAAACTTGACCCAATCAGAACCCTATCTAACGACTCTAGATTTGGTTAGCCAATGTACTATTGAACTATTGAAAGATTATCAGAAGCAAGCTTTAAAGAAATCATTCAATTCACCAACTGAGCGTAATATGGCTCTGGAAAATTATTACGAGTCTCATCCTAAACTTCCTGAAATAAGTACAAAATCATTGCTTAAGTGGTTTTTCACTGAACTTCAGCCATTCAAGGATTGGGTATCACAGATTAATTACGTTGGTATCAATATTCCTACTCAACCGGAGCAATCTAGATTAAGTGCAAACCAAAAAGCAACTATAAAAGAATTACGAGATTCTAACATTTTGTATACTATATTAGGGCAAAAAATTCTTTTTTCCGCTGTTTCAAGGTTCCTACTTAAGATAAGAATAGAGTACCGTATTCCAGCGATTCTTGATGCGATATCGCTTAGTATTACTAAAATGGATAAAGAGGGATTTTTTAACCGAAATGCACCCCATTGGTCTAGTGTTCTAGTGCGATCCAATGAAAAACTAACCATGATCACTACAGGCTCTGGGACTGATAAATGTATAGACCTGGTTAGAATGATATTGCTAGATTCCTCTGAGGGCGTGAGAGACTTGATCAAACGTACTAGAGATGATGTCAGCAGCGAGGTTAACTGGAATGAATCTTTGATTTCCGTTTGGAGAAAAGATTTTCATGTGATATTACCGGAAGTTGAATTTATTGATGAGCAGATAGAAAAATCTTCTGAATCGGATGATTCTTTTGCTGAAGTTCGAGATTCGCTTGACTCTTTTGAGGAAGATGAAGAAGAATCTGATGAAATTGAAGATGATGAGGATATTTTCAAAGAAACGGAAGAAGTAAAAGATTAAGCTATCAACTTGATGAGGTGTTCAAATATAGCGATGTAACAAAACTTTTTTCGACAATTGCCGAAGCAGCCGGAGATGCCGGATGTCCGCCCAAAATTTACGGCATTACCTCCTCTGGGTACGATCGCGAATATGCAGCATACCGACTAGGAATCTCATAGAAAGTACGATCGCCCTTCCCATCCAAAAAATAGGACAATGGTAAAGGGCGATCGCACTTCACCCTAAAATCTTTCTCAACTAAAACCATGAGTACAATTCGCTTACAACTAGCCGAATACTTGAAATGTCGAGGTTTCACCCCCGAAAACTTAGTCGAAGCTATGGGCGAAACACTCAATCCTGAAACCGTATACCAACTGATCGAAAAAGCAGAAAACCTCAGCCATCTAGACTTATCCGTCTTAGCCGCCATTATAGATGGCTTGAGCAAACTCAATGGTTTTCCCGTTCGCATTGGAGAAGTGCTAATATTTTTTCCTGACATTTCCGAGGAAGCATTGGCAAAATCGCCTTGGCGTCAACTTTACCTCGTCGATAATGAAATTCCCCCCTATGATTGGGGAGATGTAGACCCCCTCGAAGGCACAAAGCCTGTGCGTTTTATTCCGGGAGTTGGAATAGTAATTCAGGACAATGAAAGTGCAACGAATAGTAAAGAAGATATCCAGCCATTTACTAGAATTACCTGCGATTCAGAATTCATGGCGGGAAAACCTTGCATTCGCAACTTACCGATAACTGTTGAAACTATCATCTCAATGATGGCGTCTCACTATTCGACAGCAGAAATACGCCAAACTTATCCAGAACTTGAAGAAGCAGACTTTAAAGAAGTTATCGCCTATGCTAAATGGCGGATTCAAGAAACAAACCCGATCGACCTTGGCAATAAAAAGGTAGAGAAAATTTGTGAGTCAGCTACCTAATACGATCGCACTTTTTGCTGTTTTTCCTGCAAAAACTCTGCAAAGTCGCAGACTTCAGCCACTAACTCGTCAGGTAAATTATTTAAAACCGACAGTAAATGCTCTCGAATCCCCATCATTTGGTCGGCAGATTTTACTAATTGCAACTGATGCGGATAAACTGTTTCAACACCAATCGTTTCCATAAATGCGCCCGGTTCATCCTGAGTTGCAGGCACAAAATCCCCGCCAACTTCTGCTTTCACCCATCCGCCAAATAATTCTACTAAATAAGCTTCACCGTTCTTGAAAACCTCAACAATTGTCCCGGCTGTTTGTGGCGGTGCAATCTCGCCATCAGCGATGGCGACTGCTTCGGTTAAAGTCACTGCATCCAATAACTGAAATTTGCTCATTGCTGTCTCCCAAAGCGTTGAGGAAATGCGGTAACAAATCTAGCAATATCTTCACCAAATAAAACAATCCAACCTGTACGGATTTGCCAAGATACTCCCGATCGCCCTGTAACTAAAATAATAGCTTGGTAGCGTTCTCCATAGTCATTCTGTCCGACTGGCTGTAACAATTCTAGCGAGATTTGGGCTATAATTGCGTCTCGAATCGCCTCCGGTGACTCAAACCGCATCACCTCCCTCCCGCCAGAATTTCTGCTTATCTCCGCCTACTCCTGCTTCCGTGGCACTGCTGAAGAGATACTGCGCCTTAGCAATGGGAAACTCTAAACGAGTGGGTGCATTCATAGCATTCAGGTTGAGAGTTGATACCGGAGACTAGCTTTAATATCCTCAGCTTCCAAATAAGGATAAGCTGCCAAAATTTCCTCTACACTCATCCCATTTGCTACCAAACTCACTACCAAAGAAACAGTAATTCGCATTCCTCGAATGCAAGCTCTTCCTCCCATAATTTTTGGATCGAAGGTAATGCGATCGAACATCATATCCTCCCACTCTTCCTTAATGTCCCAATAGCTTATCCCGCAAATGCTTGATCCGATCGCGCAATTTACCTGCCTCCTCAAACTCCAACTTCTTAGCCGCCGCCTTCATCTGCGCTTCCAACCGCCCGATTAACTGAGGAATCTCATCCAAAGATAACTCGTTTACCTGTTCGTAAACCTCATCCAACTGCTGAGAATTCAGCTTGCGCGACACATCCAAAAATGCCAAAATCGCATTACTCGATCGCTTTTTGGCGATCGGCTGCGGCGTAATCCCGTGCATCTTATTGTATGCTAGCTGAATCCCCCGGCGCCGATCGGTTTCGTCGATCGCCTTAACCATACTATCCGTCAAATTATCCGCGTACAAAATAGCCTGTCCCTGAACGTGCCGCGCCGCCCTTCCAATCGTTTGAATCAAAGAACGTCCCGATCGCAAAAACCCCTCTTTATCCGCATCCAAAATTACCACCAGCGAAACTTCCGGCAAATCCAAACCTTCCCGCAGCAAGTTAACACCAATCAATACATCAAACTTACCATCCTGCAAATCTTGGATAATTTCGATGCGTTGAATCGACTGAATTTCCGAGTGCAAATACCGCACTCTAATTCCCCTTTCCTGCAAATATTCAGTTAAATCTTCCGCCATCCGCTTGGTTAAAGTCGTCACCAAAACTCGCTCGTCCCGACTTACTCTCTCCTTAATTTCCCCCAACAAATCATCAATTTGTCCTTCCGTCGGGCGCACGAAAATTGTCGGATCTATTACTCCGGTAGGGCGAATTACTTGCTCTGCAACTCTGCCTTCCGATATCTCCATTTCCCAATCCCCAGGCGTAGCAGAAACAAAGATGCACTGATTTTCTTTTGCCCAGAATTCCTCTGCTTTTAAAGGGCGGTTATCGGCAGCGCTGGGCAAGCGGAAACCGTGTTCTATCAATACTTTTTTCCGCGCTTGGTCGCCGTTGTACATCCCCCGAATTTGCGGCACTGTGACGTGAGATTCATCTATCACCAACATCCAATCTTTCGGGAAATAATCAATCAAACATTCTGGCGGTTCCCCCGCATTTCTCCCTGCTAAATGCCGCGAATAATTCTCGACTCCGTTGCAGTATCCTACCTCGCGCAGCATTTCCAAATCGTAGCGGGTGCGCTGTTCCAACCGCTGAGCTTCTAATAGTTTCCCCTCTTTTTCAAATTCTGCCAGTCGGTCTTCTAATTCGAGTTCTATCCCTTGGCAAGCCGCCTCTAATTTATCTTCTGCCGTGACAAAGTGGCGCGCTGGATAAATATTTAAAGCGGTTGAACTTTGCAGGATTTTACCCGTTACGGGGTCAACGTAGCGAATGGCATCAATTTCGTCGCCGAAGAATTCGACGCGAATAATTCTATCTTCGTAAGCAGGGCCAATTTCCAAAACATCGCCTTTGACGCGAAATTTGCCTCTGCCTAAATCTATGTCGTTGCGACTGTATTGGACATTAACTAAATCTCGCAAAACTTGCCGCTGGTTGACTTCCATTCCTACTCGCAAAGGAATAGCAGCTTTCAGGTATTCTGCGGGCATTCCCAAACCGTAGATGCAGCTAATTGAAGCAACTACAATTACGTCGCGGCGTTCAAAGAGCGATCGCGTGGCGGAGTGCCGCAACATATCGATCTCGTCATTAATTGCGGCCGTTTTCTCAATGAAAGTATCGGTGACGGCGATGTATGCTTCAGGTTGGTAGTAGTCGTAATAACTGACAAAGTATTCGACTGCATTGTTCGGGAAAAAATTTCGCAGTTCGTTGCACAGTTGAGCAGCCAGGGTTTTGTTGTGTGCTAGGACTAAGGTGGGTCTGCCGACTTTTTCAATCACCGAGGCAATGGAGAAGGTTTTGCCCGTACCTGTGGCACCGAGTAAGGTTTGAAATCGATCGCCCGCTTCGATGCCTTTGACGAGTTGCTCGATCGCTAGCGGTTGGTCGCCTGTGGGCTGGAAGGGCGCTTGCAATTGAAAAGATGCTGCCGCAGTTACCATAGGAAAATGTAGCTATTACCCATAAATCTTAACAAAAATGCAGAGATTCTGCAATTTCGTTAAAAAAATAGTTAGACTTTGTAATATTATTTTAATCATCGGCCGAAATAGCAAGCAGAAAGCCAAGAAAAGCAGTTGTCCGAACCCAGCAATCAACAGCAGTAAGCGAGGAAAAGAATTATGGATACGCGCAGCACAGGTACAGGCAAAGGCAAAGCGATCGCCCGCCGCGGCAAAGGCAGTTCCAAAAGCCAACCGACAGAACCCACGGATGCCAAAGCAACAGGAATTCAACTTTATCGGCCGCAACTCATGCATGACAACCGCCCTGTCGGCCCAGACGATTTTACCATCAGCGAGACCGTCTCGATGTCGGGGAATCGCCCGATCGGCATTAGCACCCTGCACCTCAGCGAAACCTACGGCATTGTAGGCAATCGCCCAGTCGAATCCAGCGACTTTGAAGTGGTTGCTACCATCGGCAATCGCCCGATCGGTTCCAGCGCCATGCAAGTCAGTGAAATGTTCAGTATGTCCGGTGCCCGCCCTATTGGCATCAGCACTCTTCACATTGATGAAGTTTACTCCACAATGGGAGGAAATCGACCAATTGCCTCAAACGAAATTGACGATAGCTCGGCATTAATGGGCTTCTTAGATTAATTAGTCAGTTGTTAGTTGTTAGTTGTTAGTTGTCATCTGCTACCAATAACTAATAACTAATAACTAATAACTAATAACCACTGCTAACAGTCAACTAACTACTTCTCGATACCCTGATATTTGCTCAATAAAGCAGCAAAGCGCTTGTAATCCACAGGCTTCCTCACATACTCCGCCGCTCCCAATTCCAAACCCTGATTTTGGTCGTCCAAAAAAGTTATCATAATCACTGGAATATCAACCAAATCTCGATCGGCTTTCAATGCCGACAGCACCGCCCAGCCGTCCATACTTGGCATCATCACGTCCAGAATAATCGCGTCGGGCAGCAACTCCTTAGCCAACAAAAGCCCCCCTTGACCGCTAGCCGACGATCGCACCCGAAATCCCTGTTTCGACAAGCAGCGAGTCATCAAATCCCGCGCGTCTGGATCGTCGTCAATCACCAGCACAGTAGCAGCATCGGGCAAATCCAGCGGTTGCGATCGCACTGCTTTTTGCTTCTCTTCAGTCGCCGCTACACTCGTTTCTAACTCCTCGCCATACTTCGGCTGCATTTCTGCGATTTCTCGATCTTCCTGCGCTTCTTTCGGGCTTTTAACCGCAATCGGCAACCGGATCGTAAAACTAGAACCGCAATCAAACTCGCTCTCAACCGTAATGTCTCCGCCCATCATCTGGCAAAATTTCCGGCTAATTGTCAGCCCCAAACCGGTGCCGCCGTATTTGCGGGTAGTAGAATCGTCCGCTTGAGCGAAAGCTCCGAACAGCCTCGACACCTGATCCTCAGTCATGCCGATGCCGGTATCTGTTACTTGAAAGACGATCCAAGGCTGTTGACACCGAGAAGGATCTGCCGAGAGTTCTTCGGAATTGTCGATCGGCAAAACCTTCCCTTCTTCTTTCCAAACATTAATCCTAATTTTGCCTTGATCCGTAAACTTAGCAGCATTGCTCACCAAATTCAACAGCGCTTGCCGCAGCTTCGACGAATCGGAGTAGATCGTGCCAATATTGCGATCGCAATTGACGATCAAAGTATTGCCATTTTTCCCTAGCGTCGGTTGAACAGTAGTGACAACCTGCTCTATCAAATCCCACACCTCAAAAGTCTCCAAGAAAAGAGTCATCTTTCCTGCTTCAATTTTAGAAATATCCAGGATGTCACTAATAATGTTGAGCAACTGCTTGCCTGCCATATTAATGCTTGCCAAATCCATCACAAACTCTTCTTCGCCGAGTTCCAGAGCCTCTTCTTGCAGCAGCTCGCTGTAGCCGATAATCGCATTCAAAGGCGTCCGCAACTCGTGAGTCATATTTGCCAAAAAAGTGCTTTTCGCCCGGTTGGCAGCTTCGGCAGCATTCTTAGCGACTTCCAATTCCCCCGATCGTTCCTCTAGCTGCCGCTGCCGCACTTCCAAACCGTTGAGCAAACTGCTAATTTGCTGAGCCATTGTATTGAGAGTAGAAGATAGCACCCCGATCGCGTCATTAGAAACAACAGGCGATCGAGCCGTCAAATCACCGCTGGCCATCTGTTCGGCAGTTTCCCGCAGCAAGCCCAGATTCCGAATAATTGCCGACACCGACACAAAAGCCACTATCCCCGCGATCAAACTCAAAACCAAAGCCCCCATCAGCCAGTGCTGAGTGCGGCTCGCCACCAAGAGAGTTTGCTGCACCAGCACCGCCATTGCTGCCTCAGAAACCCCCGCCGCCGGATGTGAGGCAGCCTCTATTGTCAGCAAATAGTTCTTCATCTCCATAGAACCCATCCACCCGACTCCCACCGCCATCCAAGTTATCAGTACCAATATGACAAACAGCCCGCTCAAAGACACCCGAGTTCCCAGAGAAATCCCCCTCGTAGCAAGTGCCGCCGCCCAAGGATAGCCCTTGAGAAAAGGATCTGGCCGAACCGATGCGCCGGAATTCCAAATCTCCTCAATTTGACCGTCCACCCTCACCTTGCCAATCCGCACTGTTTTCCAGATATGCTGAGTTTGGGCATCTATTTTTACCTTGCCCGAAGGCGCTGCCAACTCAATATTTTTAGCAGCAGCCCTGACTTTAACCACATCTGTCGAACCAGCTTTTTCTACTGCTTGCTTCCAGAGGTAAACACCCAAATAAGCCGCTTCGATCGGGTCATCCGTGACTCGATTTTCCCCGTATCGGGCTTTATAAGCCTTGACAAATTTCCGATTTTCCGGTGTATCCACCGTTTGAAAATAGTTCCAAACCACCAAATGTCCAGCAATATTGGACGCCCCGATCGCCCGCACTTCCTCTTCTGCTACGCTGACCGACATCACCGGCAAATCCTCGGGTTTCACGCCAGCTTCCCGCAACTTTTGGAAAAAAGCCACATTGGTGTCGCCGTTGAGAGTGTTGAGAATCGCATCGGGTTTCACTGCTAAGATATGTGCGATCGCCTCACCCACTTCCCTAGAACCCAGCGGCAGATACACTTCCCCCGCCAACTCTCCCCCCAGTGCCGCCAGTTGAGCTTTCACAATCCGATTTGCCGTGCGGGGAAAGATATAATCCGAACCCAACAGGAAAATTTTCCGCTTTCCCTGTGCCAGCAAGTAATTCACCCCAGGCACAATCTGTTGGTTGGGGGCAGCACCAGTGTAGAAAATATTCCGACACTGTTCTAGCCCTTCATACTGCACTGGATAGAACAGCAACCCGCTGCCTTGCTCGAAAGCCGGCTGTACAGCTTTGCGGCTCGCCGAAGTCCAACAGCCAAATACCACCGCCACCTGCGCTTCTAGGAGCAATTGCTTAGCTTTTTGGGCAAAAGTTTGCAAATCGCTGGCTCCATCTTCTATAAGCGCTTCCAAGGGGCGTCCGAGCACCCCTCCCGCCGCATTAATTTCCTCAACAGCCAACAGCGTCGCATCTTTAACAGAAATTTCGCTGATGGACATCGTACCCGTCAGCGAATGCAACACGCCTATTTTGATCGGCTCACGAGTCGGGCCGGCTGCTTCGAGGGGGTGACTGCTCCTTGCTCCCATAGGGTTTTAGATAATTTTTTTTTACTAATAACAGAAATTTTAGTTCGATCCTGCTGGAAGTTAGCCCTGACGCTAACTCTTGTTTAGCAGATTATTTAACCCGATCGCCACCAAACTTGGGAATCGGTGCACCCTGTTGATTTTAACGGTCAAACTGCTCTACATCTGACTTAAGTCTGCACTAAATCTGTCGCCTATTTCTCTCTTCATCTTTTACGGCTCGCGAAACAGCCTCATCCAACGACAAAAGGCACTTATGGCGATCGCGCCGCAGAAAAATTCTCCCCCCTCCTCCCCTTTCCCCAACTCACTCACTGCCCGCGCCTTGCGACTCACCAAGCAATCTCACCCACTATTCCCCTTCCCCTATCTCCTTTTGGGCCAATGGAAGTCTCCGTAATTTATCTTAACTATATAACTCAAAACTCTTCACCAGGCTCTATCTCCCTTCAGGCAGAGGGAAGTATTCGTGATTTCCCTTATGATATATATAAGGTTAACTTCTAAGTACCCTTGTTAAAAATAATTTTTGCAAACAATAGGGGAAAAACTAATGAATACTGAAGAAAATGCGACCCACACTGGCAGCGAAAATCAAGTAACGCTACCAAAATCAAGGGAAACATTGCTCGGCGAGGAAACAGAAAAAGCCCTCGGTCAGCAAAAACAAGAAGCTGCTCAAACTATGCGCGCTGTCGAACAGTTGAAAGAAGAACTTGAGCACAGAATAGATGAAGAATGTCATCACAAGGTAGATTAAAACTAATACGGAATTTGTTTGGGTGTGGGTAAGATGCGGTCTTGCCCACACCCGCCTTTTTAAAGCAGAATTAAATATAATTTAAAAATTATAAATTATTTGGGGTTTAAAAAAATAGTCTGGGACGCACGGGCGACCATCCAGCAGTTTTTTACAAAAATACTTAATTGCCGCCAGCAGAAACGGTAAAAAAAGACGGTAAGCTGTTGTGCATTTAAATTGTATATTTCGAGTCCCGATCAACAATCGTCAAATCCTCTCCCCCTCTCCTCTTCTCCCCCTCTCCCTCTCAAATACCATAGGCAATCTAGATGCAACACAGCTTAAGTATGAAAGTGGCAGTCTGTCTAAAATGGAAAAATTATTTTTCCATCTTCCATGTTCCCTCTTCATTTTTTGTTCATTCTTTCTTCCTAGAGGTAGAGTGCAACGCAGATCCTAGTTACCTATGATGAGTTTATAAAGTAAAAAATGTCTGAGATACAGATAGGGAGAAACCCATGAGCACTAAAGATAGAGCAAAGGCAACTGGCAACAACATCGCAGGCGCAGCTCAAGAAGCCCTAGGCAATGTTACTGGCGATCCGAAGGATAAAGCAGAAGGCAAAGCCAAGCAGGCCAAAGCTGAAGCTGGTCACGCGATCGAAGATGTAAAAGATGAGCTCAAAAAGAAACTAGACTAAGCCTAATACTAATTGAGAGGGTCGAGCAACCTGACCCTTTCAAGTATTCCAAGTGTTTTCTGAACGGAGGAAAAAAGGTGAGTTTATTACAGCAGAGTCGCAAAATAATTGCGGGCTTACTCTTGGTATTAATGCTGGCAGTTACTACTGCCTGCGCGCCCAGCGTTTCAGCCCAAAAACCGACTGATGTACCTGTAGCAATTGGTGGCATTCAGGGTTATTACGCGCAGCTAGAACGTGGCAATACCGCCGCCGGTCAAGATTTTGGTCAATGGGTAACAAAGACGGCTCAGGGCTTGGTTCAGGATGCTTACGTCCGCGACAATAACAAATTGGGAGTTGTAATTACCCCGCAAGTCCGCCCGACTGAAGTGAAAGATTTGGCGAAATCTCTAGCACAAGGTTTTCACCGCAATTTCCCAAATCAGGATGTAAGTGTTTTGGTTTACGCTCCTGACAAAAAACTGATTTTGACTGCTAAGTACGACCAGCAATCAAATCAGATTGAATACAAGTCTTGACCCGGTTAGCAAGCTTAAATGATAGCCGCGTGGCGGTTTAATATTCCGCAGTTTTTTGAAGGCGAAACAATCTCAATTTAAGACTGAAATGTTGTGTAGATTGGAAAAAACTTACCATGAGTAGCAGCGATAATTACAAGCGTCAAATCATGAGCGATTTGGCCCAGGGAAATCGAGAAATGATGCCGGAGACAACTGGTGAAGATTACGAAAACTTTGACGATTTTGCTCAGAGAACTTCGCCGGCTCAGCGCAAACAATTATTCGGGCGTTCCCTGAATCACGACTCTCTCCCGCCGGCTCAGTTGGAACCGGAATTGCAAAAGGCGATCGCCCAAATTAAGCCCAATGAACGCGACGACGTGGCCCGCGAATTCTTCAAGCATTTGGGCAAGAGAGGATTGGACGATCGCCAATTGGAAAAGCAGCTAGGACTTTCTACCCACCACGCCAGCCGCATGAATGCTGACGATGTTACCAAGCTGGCCTCGTTCACCTATCACAATCACCCGGATATCTTCCGAGAAGTGCTGGCCGAACAGCCGAGTTTGATGAAGTTTTTGGGCAATCCAGTTGTTGCGGGTATTTTGGGAATAGTTGCGGCTAAATGGCTCAACAACCGCAAATAATCTTGGATTCAGACAAGCCTAAAACCGGATAATACGTGCAGCAAATAAAAGGACGATCGCCCAGGCGATCGTCATTACTCACAAGTTAAGCTAAAAACACTGTTGTCAATGAGTAATCTTACTCATTTTTTACCGAGATACCAATTAAAATATGACTCCATTTGTTCATTCATTATTGAAAAAAAATTGTTCGGGACTTCTTTGAGTTCCAGGGAAAGGAGAAATGATTAGCCTGACATGAGGTTTTCGCAGTCGCTTAACGATCCCTAAATCTTGATTTTTCGCGTCGGCAAAATACTTAACTAGGTCAGAAGCTAATCCTTTTTGATAAGCAACAGAAAAATGATACATTCCCCGATAAATCATTTCTAATGAAATACGTTCAATGGGCACTCCTAATTCATCCGCAACGGCATCTCCCAAGTCTACTAAAACCGCATAAAATAGCCAAGTACCCCAGATTTGTAGCTGGATTCCATTGCTCGAACCTGTCCATAAATAACTTAAATTTAGGAGTCTCTTTACTGTACAAAATGCCTCTTCAATTCGCCAGCGTCTTTGATATAAATCTGCCACTACATAAGGCGGCAGTATTTTGGGTTCTTGGACACTTGTCAGATAAGAACGCCAGGAATTTTTTGAGCGAATTTGTACTAATCTTATAGTTAAAGATGGTGTTTTTTTTGTCCCTGCACCTATCTGAATTATTTGGTCTTTAACATCATAAGTATTGGTTAATACCCGCTTTACTTGATAAGATGCACCTTTCTTTATCCGAGTAATAAATCCAATTTCTTGCTCAATTAATTTTGACCAAAAAGCGAAGTGATAGAAGCCTATATCCAATAACAGCAAGGTTTTTGGCTTAACTTTTTTTAGTAAATCTTCTTCCCAATGAGTATCTGCTTGTTTCGGATTTTCCCAAAAATAAATTTCTTCGGGAAGATGAGTTACTAGGTCTATAATTACTCCCATTTTTCCGGATAATTGACCAATTGAAACATCTGATAAACTATCGAGTTTACGAAATAACGCTTCTAATGTTGAGCCATCTGCTATCCAGATATTTTCAAAGTTTTTTAAGGCAAATTGTACGCTACCTGGTAATGGTCTCGATTTTCTCATCAACCATTTTTGTCGAAAATGAGGTAGTAATTCTTTAAATACTTTTTCAAATAAAATTGATGGAAAAGTTAAAAACTTTTGTGATAATGCTTGTTGACTAATTTCTTGTGGCTGACACCATAAAAATCCTTCTCTATTTAATAATCTGGTTAATTCTGTTA
>NZ_JAUBTS010000062.1:0-48026 GCF_036705105.1 Microcoleus sp. B9-D4 | reverse complement strand
ATTAATAATTTATAACTCTGCAATTATACATTGCTCTGCCAATTTTAGCAATTTTTTCCTATCATTCAACACTTCTGGTTTTCTACTTTCATCTGGGATGCTTTCTGCATATGCTGCTGAATCCTGATTTGAGCGTTCATCTATCTCGCCAGTTTACACTATTTTTGGTGATGATTGGTTACAGAATAGCGAGCGCAATTAAGGCATTTTCGCGGCTGCGATTGGGTCACGGATACGTCATCAACTTGGTCTTTTGCCGAGCGCAATTTTAACTGGTATCAGATTTAACTCATGCCCTCACTTCTGTTGTCAGGAATTTTTAACGCTCGCGATCGCTCGCGCGGTCGCAATTATTGAGTATTTTTACTCACGCTTTGTCTCGGATGATTCACTTTTACCCCCTCAATCCGCGTATGTGCCAGTTGGGGGTGCGGAATGTGGGTTTAAACCTGGGAATCAGTAAAGACACGAGTGAATTTGCTTGTGAATCGATTAAATTATGGTGGGTTAATTACGGAAAATTTATCTACCCTCAAGCCAATTCAATTTTGATAAAATGCGACGGTGGTGGCAGTAATAATTCCAATCATCATATCTTTAAATCGGATTTACAAAAATTAGTTGAGGAGCTAGGAATAGAAATTAGAATCGCACACTATCCCCCCTATACATCGAAGTATAATCCGATTGAACATCGTTTGTTTCCTCACGTAACCAGAGCCTGTCAAGGAGTAATTTTTACTCCTCTTGAGTTAGTGAAAAAACTCATGGCAAAAACTCATACTAAAACCGGGCTTTCTGTGGTAGTAAATGTGATTGATAAAATTTATGAAACTGGTCGAAAAGTAGCTAAGGGATTTAAAGAAACAATGAAAATTATTTTTGATGAATATTTACCAAAATGGAATTATCGTGCAGTTCCGACTATTTAGCAGACGCTAAAGTTATTAAATTTTCATTCCTAAGTTAAACGGAAAAACTTTTTGACTCCAACTTTTCACAACTGATAAAAAAATTCCACACACATCTGCGGAATGTGGGTAACAAATTTCGGGCCGAACATCCAGCCCGCCCCACCTTCTCCAAAAGCCCCAAAACCATTCACTTCACCCAGGCAGGATGAGCCATCAAAGCTGCAAAAGGCTGCACTCCTCGCAACTGATTTGACAGCGGCAAATGCCCTTTCGGCGCGCTCAAATCCCAGATAAACTCTTGGGGGTATCGCGTCCAATTATTTCCCTTCTTCCAGCCAATTAGCGGCCACAACTTATCCCAATTCTTCCCCGAACCGAGCCAAATTTCCCGCTGCACCGAAAAGCCAAATTTGCCTTCGGAATGAACTTTCCACAGGGTATTAATTGTTTGCAAATCCGCGATCGGCAAACTCTCAACTTGCGTAAAATACAGCCACTTTCTCACCGAAGCTGTATCACCTGCCAATTCACAAAGCTTGTCTAAAGTCAAGCGATCGGCTTCTTGAAATTCCTGTAACGCCAATAATTGTTGCAGCGGAGTGTAATCAATGTTAGAGTCCGATCGCAGCGGCACAACCCCAGTGGGAAAATTCGCTTGCAAAAACTCCGCCGCTCTCGGAGAATTAGCAGTGTAAAGAATTTGGTAAGCCTTACCCATTACCGCAGTCGGTGCCTCTGACTTGCGCTCTAATAAAAATTCCATCAATACATCCCAACCGGAATCTGCTATTTGTTGTTGTAGCAGTTGCAGTTGAGCTTTTTCCGAACCCGACCTCAACTGAGAGCGGAGTTCGGCTGTATCGGCCGCCGAGTCTAGAGGAGAAGTAGAAATCGAGTCAGTCATGAGAAACTATCAGCTATCAGCTATCAGCTATCAGCGATTAGCTGAAGCCCTGGTTTTCCCCCATTGTACAATGGTACTGACTCCGATTCACTTCTCTGTACTCGGATGCCTGCGCGCAACGCCGCCTGGTTTAGCCGATCGCCCCCACCCTCTTCGCCAATGACAGCAATCGCAAATAAGTCTACCATCTGAAATTTACGATCGATGCCATGTCAAAGAGTTTTTCTTGAACCTAGTCGTCCACGATCGAAACCCATGCAGGGAAGGAAGGCGGAAAAAAGTTTATGTCATATTCCGAGTCTTCCCACTCTTTGACCCAAAGCGGCACGGCGCCGGGGCTAGGAGTTGCAGAAAAGGTGCGTTCTTTGACTTCGATCGAGTGAAATAGCTGTTTTAAAGTATCTCCCCGATCCAAAGCTTCGCTGAGGATGTCGTCCAAGTCAGGATCGACCCGTTTGACACGGTTTTTGTCGTCCTCCAGCCACAAAAGTTTCAAAGACTTCAGATCTCTGGGACTGAGGATGCTCTTGTAGTACACGCGCTTAAGGGTCGCTACGGGCTCCAATGAGCGTTCGATCCGGCGAATTTGCTGAACTCGCAGGTAGTGCCATTCCGCTAAACGCTTGCTTTCCGAAGGCGGGAGAGTACCCTTGCCCGCTGCGTGTTTGTAGTCGTATTTAATCAAACTGCAAGCCATATTGGCTAGCAGGTGAATCAACTGTTTTTCTTTGGGTGTCGCCTGACGCCGTTCCTGGGTTCTTGTCAATACGCGCTGTCTGCGGGTAGTTTCGAGAGTATTTTCCATTGGGTTTTTACGAGATGAAATACGATTGTGCCAGATCCAAATCCCGAACATCAGAAGGTAAGGAAGTTGATAGGCGGGGAAACTCCACCGACAGACTCGCCTTACCTGTTTATTTTCCCATTCACCGTTCTCTGAAACTGACCCCCTCCGGGATTAGGTAGACTGATATTGGGCTCTAGTTTTAACCGCCTCGATTAGAGGCCGTTGCGACAACAAACACCACCACAACTAAAACCACAACCACAACCGCACAAGAGCGAACCACACATGAGCGCCAATTATTTCCTGCCTTTACCGGTTTTTACCTCTTCTTGCTCCCCATCCTCATTCGTTCCAGTGTAGTTAAAGTCGGGACGACTCTCCCAAGCCGTCAAACTCCTGGCTGATGAAGGTTGTGGAGCGAGCGCCGAAGCGCTGGCGCTGCCTGCCTGGAAAAAGCCGAAGCCAGCCGAGGCAATTACCCCTAATACTAAGATGCTGTTTTTCATGTTCGATGACCCTGATTTGCGTAGATTGGCACTTTTTGGCTAACCCGATGTATCAGAAATGGGTTGATGCAATAACCCACTTGTCTTCTGATAAATCTGCCTGCCATAATCAATTCAGACAGGCACACCCGCTTGCGATCGGAAACGCCGGAAGTGACGTGTTACTAACGTCCACGATCATCCACCAACCTGATTTTTTTGGGTAGTGGAGCGAAAGCCATCAGGGCGTCGATCCATCAGGGAGTTATGCCATCAGGGTGCTAATCCATCGGGTAGTTAAGCCATCAGGGCGCATCTTCTACAATTAGCCACAGACTTAACTTTTATAGTTGAGTGAGTGGTTAGCCTGGTACTGACAAAGCCTTTAAGAATTAAACTTTTTGTGGATGCATCCTGAAAAGTTTGTTCTTAGGAATCCCCGAACGCGAAAGCCCGGGGAAAGTCAGCAGCATGGAATTCCATGCAATCTAAGTCAACTAAAAAAACGCAGATTAACGATATCTCCCACTCAAGCAGTCCTCAGCAAAACGCTGGGGTTTTTTATTGGCAGCCATTGCGATCACGTTTTTCTCCGGCATCCGGCAGGCGGAGCTGAAGGCAGAAGGTTGACGGCGCTGTGGTTAGGAGTTTCCCTGCCCACATCATACCACCGGGTGAATTTTAAAGTATTATTGTAAAAAAATGTGAAAAAAACGGCGTTTTAGCGTTTTAAATCCGATCGAGTGAAAATTCATCTAATTATGTGAACGAGTGTAAAAAATCCAGGGGCGGGCTACAATTGGGCCGATCGTAGGATTTGGGGCGAACGCTTGCAAAGATACGGTAAAGATTGACAAGGAGAAAGCTGAGCTAGTAGATAATAGAAAAAGAGGAACAAAAATTTTCCACCATAGTAAGCTGACAATAATTGCAATTTGTAACCTTTTGATCGCACAGCATAGGGGCGCAGCATCTTGATGAATTCCCAGATGACAGCAGAAGTCAACTCAACGTACCAATATCAAGTCGGAGGATATTTGCCGGCCGGTGCGCCCACCTATGTCAGACGATCGGCAGACAGCGAGCTCTACGAAGGACTCAAAGCCGGAGACTTCTGTTACGTGTTGAGTGCGCCGCAAATGGGAAAGTCCAGCCTGCTAGTGCAAACGGCCAAAAGGTTGCAAGCCGAAGGTACAGTTTTTGCCGCCATCAACTTGAGAAGCATCAGCAGCCCAGATATCTCCACCCAAAAGTGGTATGGCGCAATCATGTACCGCATGGCAAGCAGTTTACACATCACAAACAGGTTGGATGCCATCAAGTGGTGGAACGATCGCGAACTGCTATCTCCGGTGCAGCGATTGGAAATATTTATCGAAAAAGTTTTGCTCAAGTCACTTCAGCAAAATCTGGTAATTTTCCTAGATGACATTGACAGCATCAGCAGCCTAAATTTCAGTACCAGCGATTTTTTTGCTTTGATCCGGGCTTGTTACTCTAAGCGGGCAGAGCAACCGGAATACGAGCGCCTGACTTTTGCTGTTATGGGAGTAGCAGCCCCCTCAGAATTGATCCGAGATCCAAGATGCAACCCTTTTAATATTGGACGGCAGATTCATTTAAGTCGATTCCAACTGCATGAAAGTTTGCCGCTAGCAAAAGGATTAGCCCTGAAAGCTTTTCGCCCCCAAAAAGTGCTCCAAGAAATATTAGCTTGGACGGGCGGCCAACCGTTTCTAACTCAAAAAGTTTGCCAGTTGGTACTTGAATACGGGCCTTTCATTGGCAGAAATTCCGAAGCTCAGCAGGTTGAAAAACTGGTCAAACACAGAATTATTAAAAATTGGGAAGAAGAAGACGAACCCCAACATTTGACCGCCATACGCGATCGCATTTTCCATAACCACTGCGACCTCACGCGGCTGTTAACGCTGTACCAGCAAGCTTTGCAACCGCCCCAGGCAAAAAAATCCGGGGAATCGCAGGGAGTACCAGCAGATTACTCTCCCGAAAAAATCGAATTGCAACTGTCAGGACTGGTTGTTAAATCTCACGGTAAATTAGTAGTTGCCAACCTAATTTATCAGTCAGTTTTTAATCAATTTTGGGTAGAAAAAGAGCTGGGAAAATTGGCTCCGTACCGCTTGGCCCTAGCAGCATGGCTGGCTTCAGACCGCGAAGATGAATCGCTGTTATTGACAGGGGAAAGTTTGCAGTCAGCTTTGGATTGGGCGGAGGACAAACAATTAAGCCAAGAACACTATTGGTTCTTGAATCCTGATCGAACTTTTCGGGAAAAACCGACAGTCGTTGTCGCACAAGTTGCAGACAGCAGCGTAGACACAGATGCAGACAGCAGCATCCTCACCCCGCCCTCAGATAGTGTTCCAACTGCCAGCAACGAACAGAGATTGTACGATCACATCGTCTCCTGCGTGGAAACAGAATCCCCCGCACAGGTGATCGAGCGGTTCCGAAAGCTATTCATTGACGGCATGGGCTATCCCGATCGAGAGATTGAAGCAAGTTTGTACAGTATAGTCTCCGTCAAGCGATCGGATCAGGACTTTAAATATCTCCTCCACCGCTGCTGCTACATCCCGATCAACCGCTGGCAATTGCAATCACAAAATCAGTTCGCGATCGCCAAGTTGGTAGCTTTATTTAAGCAGACTTCTCCCCGATTCGGGATGGAATTTTACATAGTCAAGCGCTTGCAAGAACAAATAAATTTCTTTACTAAAAGTGAAGAATTCCAGACCATAGAGCGCTTAGTAAAAGCCTTAGATAGAGAGGCGGAACAGCAGAAACAAGATACAGATTCTCCTTTGGGCGAATTGATATGTCGGTATCCTTATTTGTACGGCTATTCTCTACTGAGCAAGGACAGCATTGAGGAAGACCAACAAACCATCCAAAAACTGGCATTTCAAAGACAGCGACAATTTGAAACACATTTGTCTAAATATTTGAATTATATGGTTGAACCGAGAAATACAGAAATAGGAATTGTGCAGCGGGCAGCTAATCCCACACTTTTGAACGATGCAGAACTGCACTTAGCGGTCAGGGAATTTGCGGGAAAAGTAGCAGGCGATCGCAGCTACAAAGAAGCGGCTCAATTTTTCTTGAGAGATTCCCGACAAACTCCATCTTACGCATCATTTAAAGGAGATTTATATGAATATTTAATATCCTCGGTAGAACCAGAATACGGGGGGCGTCAATTTAATGACCGTTTGTACAAACAAATCAAAAATACATTGCGAGAAAATGACTCGGTGAAATTCAATAATCGCTTGTTAGTTCGTACTTGCAGCCAGTTGTTCAACTTCTTAGTAGTGGAAAATTCTCAACATCCCAGCCACTACGTTTTTTACGACTTGGTGTACAACCTCGGCGCTAGTAGGACAATGGGTTTACTGCTGAAACTTGTGCTGCTTTCGGGCAAAGTCAAACCAGAGTTGGAAAAGCGATTTTCTATTTTGTTCAATCACTATGAAGGTAAAGCTTCTAATGAAATTATGTGGTTTGTCAAATCGTTGGAAAATTTCAATGTGGCTTTGGTTGTGAATTTTGGTAAGACGGATTTGTCTTTGGTTAAACAGCAGCTTATTTTGACTTGAGAATAACAAAATCGCTCGAACTCGAACAGGGTTATATAATAGTATTAATTTAAAAAAATTCAGGAGAAACAAATGAAAGCCTTTGAAGTCACAGGAACGATCGACGAAAAAGGTCAATTAATTCTCGATCGACCTTTAACCGCAGAAACTCCCGGCCGCGTGCGAATCATCGTTCTTCTTCCCGAACCTACAGATGAAGATGAAGACGACCCCGACGATACTCCAGTTGAAGAAGTAAAAGCCAGTCTCAGAAGAGCGTTGCAGCAAGCCAAAGCCGGACAAACCCGACCAATCTCGGAACTGTGGGAGAGAATCGATGCCGAATGAAGCCGAAGCAATCACAATCAGATTTGCGGATGACTTTGAAGCAAATTTGTATGCCCTCGCGAAAAGATATCGCAGTATCCGCAATGATGTCCAGCCCGTAATTGAACAAATACAGGCTGGCAATTTTATTGGCGATCGCATTCCCGGAATGGGCGAAGATTATATCATCTTAAAAGTCCGAGTGAAAAACAGCAACATCCAAAAAGGAAAAAGTGCAGGATATCGCATGATTTATCAGATTGAATCGCCCGTCAGCGTACTTTTGTTAACCATTTACTCAAAATCAGATCGAACAGATATCAGCCTCAACGAAATCCGCAACATCATCGCCGAGTTTGACGAAAACGAATAGCGGTGTATTATAAACTCTATGATTAGCTATCTCAAAGGCACAGTAGCCGATATCGCCAAAGGCAGCAACCGCGTCATATTGACTCTCGAAGTCAATCAAATTGGCTATGAAATCCAAATTTTGCCCCGCGTGACTGGTCAACTGCCAGCATCCGGCGAAGTCGCCCAAATTTTTACCCACCAGCAAGTTAAGGAAGACCAAATCGTATTGTACGGTTTTGGCAGCGCGGCAGAACGCGATTTGTTTCGGCAGTTGACGAGTGTCAGCGGTGTGGGTGCTCAACTGGCGATCGCACTTCTCGATACTTTAGGATTGCAAGATTTAGTCCAGGCGATCGTCGGCGGTAACACCCGCATCCTCGCCAAAACTCCGGGCGTGGGTACAAAAACCGCAGAACGTCTCGCCCTGGAACTCAAAAGCAAACTCTCGGAATGGAGACAGCAAGCAGGTTTGACAACTTCAGTCGCCGCCGGAGTCCCCCCAGCTATTCAAGAAGAAGTCGAGATGATCCTGCTGGCGATGGGATACACTGGGGCGGAAGTCTTGCAAGCGCTGCAAACCCTCAGTCAAGACAGCACTTTGTCCGCCAAAGGTGATGCGGATGATTGGATACGTGAGGCGATCGCCTATTTGAGCCGATAATGGTCTACAATGATCATCCCCTACAATATCTAGCCGCCGGGAATAAAAACCCAGGACGGGCGGGACGCCCATCCCACAATTTTTTTTCCTGTGGGATGGGCGTCTCGCCCGTCCTAAGTATGTTTACAATTCAAGTCTATTCTGCTCAAAAAACAAACCCATCCGTGGGAAAAATTTTATCGTTATTATGCTTCCCCTGTGATAACATAGGAGATTGTGACAATCGTACAAAAAAAACTAAAATCAATTCATGGCTCTTACACAACAGCGCAAACAAGAAATCATGGGCGACTTCCAAACCCATGAAACCGATACAGGCTCAGCAGATGTCCAAGTCGCCATGCTGACCGATCGCATCACCAAACTCAGCGCCCACCTGAAAATCAACCAAAAAGACTTCGCCTCCCGGCGCGGTTTGATGATGATGATCAGCCGCCGCAAGCGCCTGCTAGCATACATCCAAAAGGAAAATGTCGATCGCTACAAAGCATTGATTGCCCGTCTAGGCATTCGCGGCTAAACACCAAAGCCAAAATTTGCGACAATATTCTTTAATCTTGGACAAACACCAAGACTTATTGAAAAATGTTCGAGATTTCAGGTTAGAGATAAAATATGTCCTCCGAACCACCCCGCAAGCGCTTGCCCTTTGAACCGGCAACAAATCGTAAAAAAACGCCTAAAAAGCCCCCAGAACCCCAAGCAAGCCTAGCCTTAGAGTCGGATTCTGCCGACAAGCAGCCGAAAGCTAACAAAACCGGAAAAGAGTCGCAATCCATCCCAGAAGTAGTCAGCCAACGCATGATATCTCGCATAGCGGTATTCTGCGGCATACCGACAATGCTGGGAATTTGCACATTTTTTGTCAGCTATTTGGTAGTCAGCAAAGGCTTGTTTGATCTGCCCAACACAGCAGTATTGCTGGTAAGCATGGGCTGTTTTGGTCTAGGCGTTCTGGGATTAAGCTACGGAGTCCTCTCAGCTTCCTGGGATGAAGAAGTTTCAGGAAGCACTCTGGGGTGGGAAGAATTTAATACAAATTTTGGACGGATGCGAGAAGCGTGGCGCGCCGCGAAGCCAAAAAGTTAGTCATTAGTTATTAGTCAGCAGTCATTAGTCATTAGTCAGTAGTCATCGGTGTCAACTTAAGGTTAAACCCAGTCAGAGACTTCTGTTTGACGATTAGCCCCAGATCCCCCCTAGCCCCCCTTAAGAAGGGTGGGACAAGAACTTGCTCAAAGTCAACCCCTACTCCCCTTCTTAAGGGGGATTTAGGGGGATAGAGGCTTAGGTAAAAACGGGATTTTTCGCATTCCATCCGTGTCATAATCCGTAGTCTAGCCCAACAGAAAAGGCAAAAAAAATATGATTATAGTAATGAAAGCCGGCACTCCAGAAGCCGAGATCGATCGCATCGACGAAGAGCTCCGCACTAGCTGGGGTTTGATACCAGAAAAAATTGTCGGCCGTTACAAAACCGTCATGGGTTTGGTGGGCGACACCGTTGAACTCGAACCGATGCAACTGCGCGAAATGAGCACCTGGATTGAAGAAGTGCTGCGCGTGGAAAAACCCTACAAACGCGCTTCTCTGGAGTACCGCCAAGGAGAAGCCAGCGAAGTAGCGGTTGCTACTCCTTTAGGAACTGTAATGATCGGCTTGCATCACCCGATCGCGATCGTAGCAGGCCCTTGCTCAGTCGAAAACGAAGAAATGATTGTCGAAACGGCAATGCGCGTCAAAGCTGCTGGAGCTCATTTTCTCCGTGGTGGCGCGTACAAACCGAGAACTTCCCCCTACGCTTTCCAAGGTCACGGCGAGAGTGCCTTGGGATTGCTAGCAGCAGCCCGGGAAGCTAGCGGCTTGGGAATTATCACAGAAGTTATGGATGCGGCCGACTTAAGTGCGATCGTAGAAGTAGCCGACGTGATCCAAGTCGGGGCGAGAAATATGCAGAATTTCTCACTGTTGAAGAAAGTCGGAGCTCAAGACAAACCTGTTTTGCTGAAGCGCGGCATTTCCGCCACCATTGAAGAATGGTTGATGGCTGCTGAGTATATCATGGCTTCTGGCAATCCGAACGTGATTTTGTGCGAGCGCGGAATTCGCGGGTATGACAGGCAATATACACGCAATACGCTTGATTTGTCGGCGGTGCCAGTATTGCGGACTCTGACTCACTTACCGATTATGGTTGACCCCAGTCACGGCACCGGTTGGGCGCAGTTTGTACCGTCAATGGCGTTTGCTTCGATCGCCTCTGGTACTGATTCGCTGATGATTGAAGTGCACCCGAATCCGAAAAAAGCTTTGTCTGACGGGCCGCAATCTTTAACACCGGATCAGTTCGACAAGTTGATGGAAGAATTGGCAGTGATTGGTAAAGTCATGGGACGTTGGCCGCAGCCCGTGCCAGTTTTGGCATAGAAATCGCAGTCATAAGTAGGTCATTGCCAAAAAAACCATAGTATTCACAAGGTACTATGGTTTTTTTGTGCTTACCCGTTACTCATTGAATTAGCCAGCACTTTGATTTAAGATTGTTTGAATTTGATTTTGTACTTGTTCAAGTTCCCGACGTTTGTCAGCCAGCCAAACCTTTTCGGCTTCGCATTCTGCTTGATTTTGGTGATCGCGCTTTTCCTGCTGTTCTAACAAATTCTCCCACAGCGAGATAGCTTTTGACATCGCATCGCTATTCGCATCAGCGCGATCGTTAAATACTGCAATAACTCTTTCTTGTACCTTCTCAAAAATAGACTCTGCCGATTCACCAAATTTCTCAAAGCCTAATTCACAAACTTTTTCCTTAATCTGGTTATGAATTCCATCAACATCTAGCATTCCCAATCCAAATGCACCACCTCCACCAGCAGCTAAGGCACCCAAAATAATTGGAATAATACCAACTCCTCCAAACAGCAATCCCGCCGCTACTAATCCACCAAGGCCTAAACCGCCAAGATAACCTCCAGGACCTCCAATATCTGAGATCGATGAAGCGATACCGCTTCCACCGATCCCAATTCCGCCCAGATCACCTGCGATCGCCAAATTATTAAATTGACTGACAAGGTTACTACTCAGTTGCTTATCGAAATTTTGAAACTCCAGCCGAATTGCATAAATATCTTCATTGATTTGGTTATTTAAAACAGCCACATTTTGTTGTAAAATTGCTTTGACTTTTTGACTTGCCCAATCTTCTATTTCTTTGGTCATGTCTAGGACAAATTGATTAGAATAATCTTTAATCAATTTGTTTTGACTCCAAATATGGTTATGTCCGGAAGTCCAGCGATGACTTTTTGATCCCAAACGTTGTCCCAATCCTTCCGCCCATTTATGCCAAGATTCAATAGCTTCTTCTAAAGACTGCTCCATCAATTCATTAGCTAAAAATCTAATTTTAACCTCGCGACCGCTTACTTCCGCCATTTGTTCAAATATTTTCTGCTTATCTCCTTGATCAACTGTCAATTTTCCCTCTAACATTTCCTCCCATTGATTCAATTCCTCACAACCAGTGTCAATAATTTGCTTAATTCCGGCGGCGGACTGCCGAAGTGCGATCGCCCCCCGTTCAACTGTCAGAAATTTCTCAATCGAATCAGTAAAACCCTGAAAATATTTTAGATAATCATCATTTTCATTTCCTTCTAAAATCGCCTCCAATGCAGATTGAGCAGAAATAAAATGAATCCGGTTTTCACCAGCAATTAAATTTTGACTTTTAACAATTGTTTCCACCCTTTTTCGTACCTGCTGGCGACTCTCTTCCCGCCGCAGCAAATCGAAAAAATTAACTACCATAAAAATATTACCCGCGCCTTCCTTATTACCATAATTTAGTTCTTTTTTCAAGTACAAAAGCAGTTCTCGCTCTTTCTCGGTTAAAGCATTTTGAGCATGAGTTAAGAAAATAACGGCATCAGTTGTTTTGAGTACCTGTTGGGTGATTAATGTGCGTTCTGCTTGTTCGTTCAACCCAGGAGAATCAATAATTTCTACCCCATTGCGGCACAACTCTAATTCGGGATGCTCAAAAACAATTTCGGCAATTTCCGACTTGGCAATTTCCTCGGCATAAGAACCATAAGCCGCTTCTTCCGAAATCGAAGCTTTCTCTTGATATTGTGCAGGTGAAATTTCTTCCTCCAGTCCATTTTTGTAGCGACAAATAACCCGGCGCTGCGAACCATATTTCAAAATAGTCACATTACCGCTACAGGGAATATCCCGCACTGGTTGGATTTCCTCGCCGAGTAAGGCATTGAGTAAAGTTGATTTGCCTTTACTAAACTCGCCGACAACAGCAACGCGAAAACATGGAGATTGCAATCTCTGAGATACTTTCGTTACTTCTTCTGCTAAAGTAGGAGATAGCACATTGCGCTCGCTTCCATCTTGCAGAGTTAAATAAAGTTTTCCACAAACAGCATCCAGTTGTTGTCGGTACAGTTGAAATTTTTTCAACTCCTGATAGGACGAAACTGACAGTTTTTGATTTGTTTTGTATTTCGGTTTTGCTGGTAAGTGTCCGATAATGTGACTGGCAGCACGGACAAACATAGAATCGAGAGATTGAAATTGCGCTGGATCTAGTAACGAGTGGAGTTCTGTTAAAGCTGCTGTATCGCTTATTGCTTGACTGCTAAAACTGGCTTCCAAAACAGTCAAAAATCGCCCAGCGATTCCGAGTTTGTTGGCGACAATCGTCAAATACTCTTTTTCGCGTTTATCTATTGTCCCATCTGCCGCCGACATTTGATACCCAAAACTAATCAGCAGCAGTTTTTCCTCCTCAGAAAAACACGCTGTCAGCGCCAGCAACGCGGTCAATTTCTTGTAAACTTGCTGTTCCCGCACGCTCTTAACCATCGGCATTACCAATGGGCGCAAATTGTTGTTAGCGGGAATAAGTTCCGTAAAAGTTGTCCGCAATCGCTGCGTTTCCTCAGCACTTACCGTACCGTCGGCATGAATGACTCCCAGCAACACCGTTATCAGCCCCGCCAGGAAAAGCACAGGCGGAGTAATATCCTCTTTTCGGAGGTTTTGCCCTGTCAGTCGGGAAATAAGCTCAACCGTTTGTGAACTAATTAGTGAAGTGTCCATTTTCGGCGTCTATTTATAATTTTTTTTATTTAATCTATCATAAGAGATAAGTTATTCTTTGGTATGCTACCGGGGTAAAAAGTAATGATGAACTTTGTATTTCCCGCAGCGGTACAGGCTGCGATCGAGGCTGGCAAGTACGCACAAGTGTTTACATCCGCTGGAGTGCCGATCGGCATGGCCAGAGATGAAGCGACGGGACAGTTCGTAGCCCATGCCGTGGGCGCGGCCCTCAACAACAGCCCGCTATCGCCGTTAGTGTCGCCGTTGCAGTTTGCGATGCAAGGCTTGCAGATGCAGCAAATGCACATGGGCTTTCAAGCCGTCCAAGCGAGTTTGGGCGTGCTGCAAGCGACAACAGCCGTCATTGGTGTGGGAACTGTGGCTGGGGTAGCCTTGTCAGCAGTCAATTTGCACCAGACATTGAAACTCAAAAAAGCTGTAGAAAGGCTGGAAGTCAAAGTAGAAAACGGTTTCATCAATTTAGAACAACTTTTAAAATACCAAGGCGCGGAAATTAAGCAACAAATTTCGGAAGTTGTCGAAAAGATGACATTTGAGAATCATCGGCTAGTTTTAGTGCGGGCTTACGGGTTATTTACGCAAGCAATTCAACGAATGCGATCGGCTTTGCAACTGCAAGATATCAACCGCCGCAATGCTGAAATTGATGCAGCGCGGGGGATGTTGTTTCAGGCTTTAGCAGACTACAAAAATCCGCATTTATTAGAAGAAACTTGTGCGGCGGGACAGTTGCGCCGATTAGAGTGCAGTTGGGCGATCGAGCAAAGTATTATTGGCACGTATCAGGTGCAGAATGAATTTGGTGCTGCGGGCGATCGGCTTTCTCAGCTTCAAAAACAAATCCGTCAAGATGGCCTCGGTATTTTACAAGGCTGTGACTCTGACGAAGAGCTTGATTTTCTATTTCCTGAAATCACCCGAATTCACAATCACGATTTAGCTGCCTTAGACATTTGGCTTCATCAGATTGAATGGATTAAAGATTTGTCGCCAAGTGAGTTAAAGGAGTTGCAGAGTGCTGATTTGAGTAAATCAGACTTAGCTGTTATGGGGGATAAAAATTCAGCCACAACAGCTTTAGCGATACCGGATGAACAGTTGTTTTATGAAAATTTGCGGCCGAAGTCTCATTTTTATGCGCTTCGCACTCAACTGCAATTAATGCTCGATCCGCAGCAGCGTCCAGAGTATGAAAATTATATTATTAAGCAAGGGGAAATAGCGGGTCATAAAAGTTTAGTATCATCGAACTTGGAAAAAGCCTCAGATTTGGCTGTTGCTAATCTTTTTTACTACTTCCGAGTCCGGG
The DNA here is from genome assembly GCF_036705105.1 of Microcoleus sp. B9-D4. Taxonomy (NCBI): domain Bacteria; kingdom Bacillati; phylum Cyanobacteriota; class Cyanophyceae; order Oscillatoriales; family Microcoleaceae; genus Microcoleus; species Microcoleus sp. B9-D4. The sequence continues at coordinate 33,538 of NZ_JAUBTS010000062.1, read as the reverse complement.
ATGAATCGGAAGACGAATCAGAATTAGATCCTGATGAAACTACCACTGATACCACTACTCCTAACGTTTTTGCTGAATCTTCCCCAAGTGGTAAGCTTAAGCAGCAAATCTATGAAAAACTCAAAGCGGTTATTGTCAAGCAGCTAGCAGTTGATGCAAGTGAAGTCACCATAAACGCTAATTTTGCCAATGATTTAGGAGCCGATTCTCTCGATGCAGTAGAGCTAATTATGGCAATCGAGGAGGAATTCGACATTGAAATTCCCGATGAAGCTGCCGAGACAATTACAACCGTTGAACAGACTGTTGATTATATTTACCAAAAAGTTGATGTTTAAAAACCCAAGACAGTAACCCAGTTCAAATTCCTGAAACAACAGAAGCTCAGATTCAAGATGATTCCCAAACTATGGAAGAATTTGGGTTGACTTCAGAGTCAGGAATATTTAATTGCGATGATAAATTCTCAGAAAGGTGCATCCTACTCAACTTTTCAGTGCACAAACTGACCTAAGTTGTAATTTGCTTTAATTTTATCCCTGTTTTGATTATCCATCAATTACTATCAAGAACTCAAAGACATTCATTCAGTTGTTTCATATCCCCTTGCGGCTGCACTTGCTTGTGCAAACTAATTTTGTCGCCCACTTCATACCCCGAATTAAAACCCGCCGCGCTGCTGACTTGAGAATCTGTTCTCGTTCTAATTTTAACCCCTCGGCCCTCTAGATAATCCGCGATCGCCTGTTGATTTTTCTCAAACATCGATCGCACTACAATCGCTGGAGTCGCCGCCACATCGCCCGAACCCGGAATCCCCGACTCTTCCATCTCCTGTTTTTGTTCCAACAATCTTTGTCTCAACCTCGTCGCGCATCCAACCCGAAAAGCATTCAGATACGCCAACCCCCTGCCGTTTCCTTTGCGGTATTTAGCCCTTTTTTCAATTGCAGAACTCAAATACTCGTACAGATGTTTGCAAACAATCAGGTTTGTAGAAGTTCCCACCAAAAACATACTGCCATTATAAGTGTTTCGCATGGCATTGCAACCGTTAGCGTCGGCAATTCCCGAAAGCAGCATCATTTTCCAAGTAACAAATTTCGATGTTGTTTCAACTGAGTCTTCGTCAATCTCTTCTTGGTGATTTGGCCCTAAATCCGCAAGGCTGAGATTGTACTGGGCTAGTAAAAGGGAAGCTTTTTCGGCTGCTGCAGTCGATTCGTTTTCATTTGATGAGGTGGCGAGGGCTAACAGCTTTTTGATTCTTTCGACAATACTTGTGTCTGCCATTTTTCAATCGGTTTTAGGGTGAGACTACGCGGTGGCAAGGATTTGGGTGAATTCCTATTTTAGTATAGCTGGGAATGTGCGAGGTTTTTTGAGGAGGATTTTTTTGAACCGCAGAGGGCGCAGAGGGCGCAGAGAGAGAAACAAAACAGTAGACTTATTTTTCTTTAAACTCTTGTGGGGTGGGCTTCTAGCCCGCCCTAAAACTTAATTTTCAATGCAGAATAACTTACTATTCGAGGACTTCTAGGACTGATTTGGGCAACAATTTATCTTTAAACCAGACTACTTTGGCTGGCACGTCATTTACATTCACCCCGGCTTTTTCTAAATTCAGCCGTTCGGAAATAGCTAAAATCAAGTTATCGCATTCAGACTTCTGTACTTGTGCAAATTTCTTTTGCAAATACTCCGGCCGCCAATAGCCAACTATTTCTAATAAAAATACTCGCCCGTCGGGATGCACCAACCGAAAGTCGGGAATCATCACACTACCTGGAATCGGAATTAAATCAACTTCTCGCTCTAGTTGCCACTCGGTTTTTGTGGAATTCCATCTTTCAGCAAATGCGGCTTCTAACATACTATCATAAGGCTTGCCAGGGGGATAGTGGCTGACTAAACCGCAGTCGGAATTGAGGGTGAATTTACCTGTTTTCAAAACGCCGCTAAAAGGGTCTTTTGTGTGCAGTGTCGAGTGCATACTCCATTTGGTGACGTGCAGCAGTGCGGGCAGCATTTTCGCCAGGGCTAAGCCGTAGCGGGTGCTGGGTTTGAATAAGCTTGTAGGCCCGTCTATTGTGAGTGTAAAACCGTGGTCTGCATCGCCTTCGATGTAAGTCATTAATTGAAATAGTTTCAGATAGCGAAATAAGAGCTTGTATTCTCCCGGATCGTTGCGGTGGGCGGTTAATTGGACTTGACTTGCTCGGTAAAATATGCCTTGAACTTGAGAAAGATTGTATTTGTGAAGCAAGTTTTCGGGAGTTGGTGCATTAAACTCAGTGAGGATTTTGTTTTCGTTTAAATCGGCGTATAAACCTGTAGTGATTTCGTGAGGCAAAACTTCTCTGTTTAACTCTTGGCTGAGTTCACTTGCTACTTTTTCCAGGGTTAATTGGGTGGATTGAGGGCTGGGAGTCGATCGCGCGGACAAGGCAAAAACCCGCTGTCTCAACTCTGAGGGTTCTAGGGGACTGATGACTTCCAAGGTGCAGAAACCGCCTTTCAGCAGGTGCGCTAATCCCCGTTTCAGCCGATAATCGGGGCTGTCGCCTTCTAATTCTAGCAAGCGTCCGTCGAGATCGCCTTGGGTTTTGCCGATCGACTCTTGAAAGCAGTTGATCATTTCCGTAGCTGCTTCTAAGTTTTTAGCATCTATCTTGAGGCGGAGAGGAATAATTGACTCTCCGTTTTGGCGGTGACTTAATAAATCAGTGGGTAGCATTTGTTAATAGTTTTTTATTTTTAACGAACCGCAAAGACGCGAACAACGCGAAGGGAAGAGAGAGAAAAAAGAGAGTGTTTAGAAATAGTTTAGGCTTGCTACCAGGGAATTTCATCATTGTCTTCTCCCCATTTTGCGGGTGATTCTGCTGCTTTTTTAGTCGCCTCTCGGTTGACTCCGTAAATGGGTGTTGGTTTGACAGTTTCTAGTTTATGATATTCGGGCTTTGGCGGTTCTATTTGTGTTTGTGGTTGGGGTTTGTGAGGCTGCATTCCTCCTCGGCGGCGTTGGGATGTTCTTTCTTCGCTGGTGTCTTCTGTGACGACTTCGTAGAGAATTGCTAACTTGTTTACATCGCTGCTTTTGCGGAGAACTCGACCCAATCGCTGGATGTATTCGCGTTCGCTGCCGGTACCTGACAATATGATAGCAATTCGGGCGTCGGGAACGTCCACTCCTTCGTTGAGGACGTGGGAGGCGACGAGGGTTTTGTATTCGCCGCTGCGAAAGCGATCGAGGATTTCGTGGCGTTCTTTTACTGGGGTTTGGTGGGTAATTGTGGGGATGAGAAATTCTTGGGAAATTCGGTAAACTGTGGCGTTGTCTCCGGTGAAAATTAGGGTGCGCTGGGGAGAGTGTTCTGCTAGTATGTTGGCTAAAATTCGCAGTTTTCCTTCGGTACAAAGGGCGATTTCTTTGGCTTGGCGGTGGGCTAGCATGGCGCGCCGTCCCAGGGGCGATCGCGCGCTTGCCATGATAAACTGTTTCCAACCTTCGAGGCTGGATATTTTGATGTTAGACTGTTTTAAGAAGTCGTTGCGAATGTTGATTAATTCGGCGTAGCGGTCGGTTTCTTCTGTTGACAGTTTTACCATAATTTGAACTATTTTATGGTCTGCTAAAGCATCGCCTGCCAAATCTTCGGGTCTTTTGCTAAATACTGTCGGGCCGATCAGGAAATGCAAATCACTGTGGCGGCCATCTGTGCGATCGGGTGTAGCTGTAAGTCCGAGTCGAAAAGGCGCGATCGCATATTCGGAAATTACTCGATAAAAGTCCGTTGGCAAATGGTGGCATTCGTCAAAAACCAGCAAACCGTATTTATTGCCCAAGGTTTCTGCATGAATACTTGCACTGTCGTAGGTTGCGACTAAAATTGGCGTTTTGTCCCGCGAACCTCCGCCCAACAATCCGATTTCGATGTCGGGAAAAGCTGCTTTTAAATTAGCATACCACTGGTGCATTAAATCGAGAGTTGGTACTACAATTAATGTACTGCGACCAGTGACTTGCATGGCTAATTGTGCCAGATAAGTTTTGCCGGAAGCGGTGGGGAGGACGACTACTCCTTGGCTTCCTGCTTCCTGCCAAGCTACGAGGGCCTGTTCTTGATGTGGGTAAGGCTGCATTTCCACGCTGGGTACGAGTTCGAGTAGTTCGTATGCCCTAGCTTCGTCGGTGAAGTGAATGCACTCGGCTTGGAGGCATTCTACCAGCGGGCGGTAGTGAATGGCTCGAATGCGGTATTTTTCCACGCGATCGTCCCAAGTCGCAAAGTCCACCCAGTCTCTGCCTTTGGGCGGCGGGTGTAGCAGCAGCGTTCCGCGATCGAATGTTAAGGTAGGTGTGCGTGGCATTTGTTTAGATAGGGGGGCGAGTTATGCCTGTTAAATTATAAGTGACAGATCAAATATATTGACTCTTCTTGAAATTATCTGCGTTACTCTGTGTTAATCAGCCCTACATATGTGGTGGATCTATCAATCAAAAAATTATGTAATTCAAGTCTAAATTGAGGAAATTGCGATCGCACTGGCTGAAAATCCCACAAAAATTCTCCTAGCCCACCCGGATTGCCAAATCTAAAATCTACAATGGTATTGTCCCGCTGGGGATTGTTTTTAGGTTAGATTCGATCTACGTATGCCTGAGATTAGAGGTTATAGATGGAAATAGGCGTCCCCAAGGAAATCAAGGATTTAGAGTTTAGAGTCGGGCTTAGCCCCACAAGTGTCCGGGCTTGTTCGGACAAAGGCCACACAGTTTTTGTGGAAACGAATGCTGGTGCTGGGGCCGGTTTTGCGGACGAGGACTACGTTGAAGCAGGGGCTAAGATTGTTTTAAAGGCTTCAGATGTCTGGAATCGCGAACTAATTGTTAAAGTTAAAGAACCGCTGCCTGCTGAGTATCCGCTGATTCAAAAAGAGCAGTTGCTGTTTACATATTTGCACTTGGCGGCCGATCGCACATTAACCGAGCATTTAATTAGCAGCGGAGTCCAGGCCATCGCCTACGAAACCGTCGAACTCCCGGACAGAAAATTGCCACTGCTGACGCCGATGAGTATTATTGCAGGGCGTTTGGCCGTGCAGTTCGGAGCTCGGTTTCTGGAACGACAGCAAGGTGGCAGAGGAGTGCTTTTGGGTGGTGTACCGGGGGTAAGACCCGGTAAAGTTGTGATTTTGGGCGGCGGGATTGTCGGCACAGAAGCAGCCCGAATTGCTGTAGGAATGGGCGCGAGAGTGCAGATTTTAGACGTAAATGTCGATCGCTTAGCCTACTTGGAAACTCTGTTTGGTTCCAGAGTAGAATACCTCTACAGCAGTCCTTTGCAAATTGAAGCAGTTGTTCCCGATGCTGATTTGTTAATCGGTGCGGTTTTGGTTCCGGGCAAAAAAGCTCCGGTGCTGGTTTCTCGCGAATTTGTTGCGAAGATGCACCCCGGTTCTGTGATTGTTGACGTAGCCGTTGACCAAGGCGGCTGCGTGGAAACTTTGCGGGTAACTTCTCACACAAATCCTACTTATGTTGAGGAAGGAGTTGTGCATTACGGCGTGCCAAATATGCCCGGTGCCGTGCCTTGGACTGCGACTCAAGCTTTGAATAACAGCACTTTGCCTTATGTTTTGCAGTTGGCAAATAACGGGATTAAAGCTTTGGAAATGAATCCGAGTTTGGCGAAGGGATTGAACGTGCAGAAGCACCGATTGGTGCATCCGGCCGTGCGCGAAGTTTTCCCCGATTTGGCTGATTAGATTTCCACTTTTTTTAAAGTAAGCTATCCCGCATCTAAATTGTATTTTGGTGCGGGTAGGAGCAACAGTCTCGATCCCCCTAAATCCCTCTTAAGAAGGGGGACTTTGAGTGAGGATAGTTGAATGGCTTGCTCGATGCGATCGAGGTCATGAGATAAAATATTAGGCAGCATAGTTCAGTCGTTGCGCTAGTTGCTGATGCAGCCCTTGGTTGAGAAAAAGGAGTAAAGGGATCTCGCCCTTTCATGCCAAAAAAAGCGATCGCCCTTCTCCCTAATTCACAAGATAATCACTCAGAGTTTTTAGTAAGCGTTGATGTCGCTCTGAGGAAATAGCTCCAATAGAACCGATAATTTGATTGCGAGGCAATACAGCTAGGAAACCTAACCGAATTAACGATTGAGACCGTAAACCACTGGCAGCAAAGTCTGAGTCTGAAGGGGAAATAATATCGTCAAAATCTGGAACCTGTTGATGTAGTTGGGTGCTAACACCACAAACTAAAAAATCTCCATAAGGAGGTAGTTCCCTCAGAAGGATGAGTGGACGATTCTTAATTGTCCCGTCAGCTTGAGGAATTGGGGTGAGAACAACATCAGCTTCCTGCATAGTCAGGATTTGGTGTTTTAATTGCATCGAGCGGGTAATCGTCGTTCTGATTGTAGGCATTGTTTAGTTGATGCCTTGACAACCGCAACCAGGCTTCGCGTTCTGCTAATTGTTCCGGGAGGACTGTGACAATGAGTTTTATGTTTGGTTCAAGCTTATAGGGTTCATCTAGCTGAATAGATTGCCCATCAAAATGTGCTGACAAAGAAATAAGCTTCATGGCTTGGATATCTTGAAGGCGAGTGCTTTTAGTAAGTTTATCATATTTTGACGCTCTAGGGACACAGGCTTTGACCCGTTTTTCTACCATTAATTTGCTCCATTCCTCAGAACAACGATCGCCCCTCCTCGAACCAAAAAGCGAGATTCCTCGATCGAGAAAAGCGATCGACCTTTCCATACCAAAAAGAGCGATCGCTAACCCACTGGACGCGAATAGTTGTATAATAGACAAACTAGGCAAGCGCAAAAAGTGAAAACCTATGTCACAGGCAATCCTCAAACAAATTGTTAATCAGCTTGAAATGCTGGAAGTTTTAGAGTTACAGGAACTCGAGCGCGTAATCTGGAAATATCTGGCTGACAAACAGCAAGCTACTCAAAAATATCTACTTCAAAAATCTGCTAATAAAAAACAATTATTTCGAGAATGGGATGACATTTCTGATGAAGAAGCTGCGATACTAAAAGCTGAGTTTGCCGCCGAGGATTTAGCTTTTGCAGAAGTCGCCTTAAGTGATTATCTGCCTCGACTTCAGCAACAGGATAAAATCTGATGCTAGGAGATATTTATTTGGCAGATTTGAATCCTTCTAGAGGGTCAGAACAAACAGGAATTAGACCAGTCATTATTGTACAGCGAGATACATTAGACCGCTTTACTACAACAGTAGTCGTAATTCCGGTAACAAGTAATCTGCGACGTGCTAAAATACCAGGGACAATTATTTTACCGACTGGTGAAGGTGGTTTAACACAAGATTCTGTCGTGCTTTGCTATCAAATAGTAGCGGTAGATAGAGAGCGATTAATCAAAAAATTGGGCACTCTTTCAGCCGATTATGTATCAAGATTACAGGTAGCATTGCAGTATACACTGCAAATGGATGAATTTGAGAATGTAGAATAATATAAAGAGCGATCGCTCTTTTTGACTTATTCCAAAAGGGCGATTGCTCTTATTTGAGAAAGAGGAATTAAGGGATCTCGCACTTTTTGACTTATTCCAAAAGGGATCTCGCACTTTTTGACTTATTCCAAAAGGGATCTCGCTCTAGTTGTCGAGTAGACATGGTTTGGGATAAACTAATATTGTCTCCTTGGCTCGGCTATAATAGTCCTCGTATCATTCTTTAAAAAACCTTTATGCCAGAAGTTGCACGATTTTACGGAATAATCATCAAAATTTTCTTTGGGGATCACCCACCTCCTCATTTTCACGCAGTTTACGGTGAGTACAACGCTTTGATCGGTATTGAGTCTTTAGAAATTATAGAAGGAGATTTACCGAATCGGGCCCAAAAGCTGGTAATAGAATGGGCTACGTTGTACCAGAAAGAACTGCTGGATATGTGGAATAGCCAAGAATTTAGTAAACTTCCACCATTAAAATAACTCCGATATGTTTATGATACCTGAACGCATTGTTTCTGCTAAAGCTATTGACGATCGCACATTGATGGTTAAGTTTACCAATCTAGAATATAAAAAATACGACATCTCTAAGTTATTAGATAATCCGATGTTTACGACCTTAAGTAATCCTGTGTTTTTCAGAAATTTTACAGTTGAACCTGGTGGTTATGCACTGGTTTGGAATGATGAGATAGATATCAGTGAATATGAACTTTGGCAGAATGGAATTAGTTGCACAGAGGAGGAAATTGAGCGATATATTGAATCTATTCATCATGTTGCTCGCTGAGAAATAATGCCCGATTTTTCTGAGCGATCGCCCTTTCGATGCCAAAAGGGCGATCGCCCTCCCCATCCCAAACAAGCGATCGCTCCTTCTACTATAATTTCCATTAACATCTTGTCCCCCCCTTCTTAAGGGGGGTTAGGGGGGATCGTACCAGAATCATGCCACAATTAAACGACTCCACATTCCACCTACCATACAATCCAAAACTCATCCCCATCGCCAAGGAACTGCGGAAAAATCCAACTCCTGCGGAAAAGAAACTTTGGCAGGATTTTCTGAGAAATTTCCCTTTGCGAGTTTTGAGACAGCGCCCGATCGACAATTTTATCGTAGACTTTTATTGTGCGGCTTTACTGTTAGTAATTGAGATTGATGGGGAGAGTCATTTTACGGAACAAGGGAAACTATATGATGCAGAAAGAACCTGGATTTTAGAGGGGTATGGATTGAAGGTTGTCAGGTTTACGAATGTTGAGGTGTTGCAGAGTTTTGAGGGGGTTTGTGGGGAGTTGTTGGGTTTGATTGAGGGTGATTGTTGAGGCTAGATCCCCCCTAGCCCCCCTTAAGAAGGGGGGGACATGAGGGAGGAGAGTTGAATGGATGGCTGGAGGCGATCGAGGCGATCGGATAAAATATTAGGCTGCATAATTTAATTGTACTATGGAAAAGTTGACTCTATATCGATCGATCGCGCGATTCGTAAAAAAAGTGATCGACCTTTCCATGCCAAAAGAGCGATCGACCTTTCGCAAACCCTATCTCATAAAAGCGATCGCTGCTGAATAGGAATGGACGAGCGACTTCCAAGAATTAATTGTTCTGGGAATTTGCTTGTAAATATTGGTCTAGAATAGCTTTTTCGTCCTCGTCAGATGCAGTTTTTGTGTAGGTAGCGTTCTTAGCAATTGCATCTATGATATGGTCTGGTAAACTTTTTGATAATGCTGCATCCTGAACTTTTTCTTCGTTCCACAGATATGTGATATCTGCCCATGCTTTTGCCAGGTTTTTAGAAGAATCTTCGGCAAACTTTTTAGAATAACCTTCTCTAATAATTCGTGCAATGTCATCACCTAGCATACAATCAGTTAAAAGCTTAAATACGTCAACAAGCAAACCAGGGGTCTTTGCTCCTGCTTCACCTAAAACTCTTCCCGCTTCTTCAAGCTCTTGGAAAGTTATTGCTTTGTTTGTTTGATTAATAAAATCAATAACGTGATTAATAATTTCAATCAAATCATAAACAGACTTTCTTGCCTCTAGTATTCTTTTTATTTTAACGGAAACCAGTGCAGCTTGTGCCAAAAATACCACCCATCTACTTTCTCTAGCAACAGGGATAGCTTGAATACCTGCTTCAATTGCTAATCCCAATAGTATATCAACTGCATAATTAACAATTTCCTTCGCAAACTCTGTAGCAAATAAGCCCGGAAAATTTTTGTTTGCGAACCTAATTGCATAGTCGAATTTGCTATAAGAATCGCTAAAGTTTATAGATTGTGGCAATGGCTCATATGTACTTATAACTACTAGCCCCAATTGACCCAATTTGACATTGATATTATTTGGGCTTGCAAAAGTTTGAGTTAGACCAGCTTGATTTGCAGCATCTATCTTAAGTGGATAGGTTCCTGGCGGGAAGTTATTAGGAATTTGAATGCTGACAATATACTTTTCACCCGTATCTGTTATATATGCTTTAACCTGCATATCATTAAGATAGAACGACATATCCTTCAAATTTGTGTTGGATTCCAACGAAAACTCAATCAACCCTCCAGGGAGAACATTGGTGCTGCGATCTTCGGCATTGCTAACTGTGCCGATAGTGACAACAGGAGGTTGTATCACACCTGGAATAGGTGAATAAGAGTTATTTGCACTATTAGGTTGCTGATTTCCAAATAGTCCTTCAGGGTTGCCATAAATTACACCACTCGGCACCCAGTCATCTGTTCCTGCAATTCTGAACCAGCGTTTATCGGAAGTTCCTAATTTGTAATCCTTTACTGATTCTCCATAAGTCCAAGCATCAAAGTTAATCCTATCCCCATATTTCTTAATTAGCGAAACATTTCCCAAAGAGCCAAAAGTCGGCTCTTGGCGTGGGAGAATCCCATCAGGGTGCATCACCGAACCTATGAAATTAACCAGATTAATTGCTGGGTTATTATTTGACTGAGATTGATTATTAGCAGGAGGATTAACATTACTTCCGGCACTGCTGCTAGAAGAGTCAGGAAATAATGGGTTATTATAGCTGTAGGTAACATTTCCAGTATTAACTATCCCCGGTGCTGTTAGATTCACCACCAAGCGGTAGTTCGTATCATTCCCACTCCCCGGAACCACTTTCACATAATAATCACCAGCGGCTAAGTCTGCCTTGTATATAGGGTTATTCTCTGTAAAAGTCACCAATTGCTTATTGGCATCATACAACTCTACTTTTACACCAGCCGGATTATCACTCTCGAATAACCGAGGAGCAAGCTGTAAAACGCGAGAGTCTTTAATCGTAAACTTGTAATAGTCAGAACCATCGCGGGTTGCTCCTACAAAGTCCTCATATTCTTTTCGCTGACCCGTCAAATCACCTAAATTACGAACCCTGTTCCAATCTTCACCTGCTTGGTCAAGCTGTACCGCAAGATTGTAAGGAGTATCGCCTTGAACCTGTTCCACTCCGACAAAATAAAGCCCTTCTGCTAATCCATTAATTTCAAGGGGACTATTTTGAGTAGAATTAAATAGCTGCTCTTTGACTGGTTGATTGTTTACATCATACACAACTACTTTAGCTGTGGCATTAGGAGCTAAATCATTCAAGCCGAGCCGTAAAATGTTAGGAGACTGACTGCCCAGATTATTAATATTCAAGCGGTAGCGGTCATTGTCATACGCATTGGTACTTGATTTTTTAGCTGGATTGCTACTGCTTAAGTTTCCACTAATCACAGTCCGACCCGTGAAAGTTCCCAAAAACGGATTAGACTCACCTTTAAAATTATTCGGATTGGCATCATTCAAAGTCTTCGCCAGATTTAGTACCATTGTGTAATCAGTATCCGCAGTGGCACTTCCCTTGTTCACTTCCACATAATAGTTGCCAGTGTCGAGAGTTTCTGACCATAATTTGTCAAATCCTTGACCCGCTGCTGGGGCTTCTCTTATCAAGGACTTGCTTGCATTTGGGTTTACTTTATAAAGTTTTAAACTAGCATCGGCACCCAAATTTCTAAGAGCCAAATTTAGCAAACTGCGGTCTTTAACTGCGAAATAGTAGCCGTCAGTATTATCTCCTGTACGCAGGCGACCTTTGTATTCATATCTGCCAATAAATTCACCCAACTGCCGATTTGCATCAGGTATAACTTGAGTCGGCTTTCCAAGTGTTTCAACTGTAGCAACTGAAGAGCTAGAACCCTTACCATACCAAGTCTTATACCCAGTCGGTTGAATAGTCAGATAGCCATTGGTGTAGTAGTGGGTTGTGACACCATTACTTATGGCTGTGTATTGGAAATTTCCCGCATTCAGAGGTACTCCTCCTTGACCCGGCTGAGGTGCAACTGGCGGCTCAACAGGAGACGCACCAATATTGACAGATCCGCCACCTGTATTGGGTACAGGAGACGCGCCAATACTCACAGATCCGCCACCTGTATTAGTTACAGGAGATGAGCCAATACTCACAGATGAACCCCCAGACTGAGGCGTTCCAGAAGTAGCAACTGGAGTCGCGTCTAGTTTCAGTTCGTAGTTAGCATTCGCATTGTTGCTGGAAAAAACCTGTACATAGTATGTGCCAGGATTGACCGTATTAAATATAACGTCAGACAGATTTGTACCACTGGGATTGTATGTCTTATCAATTTCCTTGCCTTGAGCATCCAGTAGTTTAATATCCGAATTGCCTTGTAACCTCTTAAGGTAAAGAGCTACTTCGCTCGGTTGACTAACATCAAATCGGTAGAAATCGCTTTTATCAATCCCGCCAATTGAATCAGAAAACTTTATCTGATTACTGCTTAACTTACCAATATTTCGAGCTGTAGCTAGACTTCCATCGGGGTCAGTGACAAGTGGAGTAACGGAACCTTTTAATGGTACTGTTGTCTTGACATAAATCTTATATCGTCCTTTGTTCAAATTTAGATTTAGGTCGATCGGCTGACTTCCATCTGTTGAGTATGTGGTAATTGACTCCGACTGGTCTCCTGAACCCAAAAGTTTCCTAATTTCTATATCGGCATAACCGATATTTGATTGCGAGTTTAACGTGAACTTAACAGGCTCATTTACCTCGATTCCATATTGATAAGACTGATTATTACTGACTACTGGTACATTCAATTCTGGAGAAGTGGGTGCAGACGTAAACATCCCACTGATATTATTTTGAAGTGAGATTCTAAACTGAGCAGAACCCGAAAATGCAGAAGAGCGATCGGGAATCAATTCAGTAGTTAAGCCATAATTCTTAATGCTAGTATCCTGTCCAGAAGCCACCTTAACTGCATAAGTTCCTGCATCAAGAAATACGGCTGCTGTCTTAGAAGTAGGAGTTTGCACTTTCGTTGAACCGAAAGTTTCATCGCCAATAGTAACACCCACGGAGTTAAAAACGCCTGAAGGCTCGCCCGGTATAAATTCAAAACCACCCGGCTTGCCATCAGGTTTGACTACACTGATAAGAGGTAATTGGGTACTGCCATTTGTTCGATTAACCGTGTAGCGGAAATACCCAGGCTCAGTCACAGTAAATGTATGATAGAGTGCCGGTTGAGCCGGACTAACTATGCCACTATCTGTGAAATTAGGTGACAGTTGCAAGGGTGCTGTATTAAACGATGTTCCTCCTTGCGCCGCCCGTTCCTCCGGCGTCACTATCCCTTCCCCACTCCAAGTATCAGGCGTCACCCACGGAGTTGGCTGATAAACTTCCGGCTGCGTCTTCTTCGCCAAATCCACCGCCGCCAGCGTATTCAAAAACCCAAAACCCGTCTCATCATCCCATCCAATCGGTCCCAAATCCCTCGCCGTTTTCTCCAAAATTTCCATCACTTGGCGATAGTTCAAAGCAGGATTTGCCGCCCAAACCAAAGAAGCCGCACCCGCAACTTTAGCAGTCGCTACCGAAGTTCCGGCCATCGTGCCCAAATCATTTCCCACAGTCGATAAACCGGGGTGTTCAGTCGTGCCGCCATCCGCCAAAATATCCAAACCGCGACCGTAACTAGAATAGATCGATCGCCCGTTAATATCCCCAGCCCCAACTGTAAAAATATTGTCAAATTCCTGAGAAGCTTGACCCAAAACAGACATCACACCGCCGTCGTTACCCGCCGCCACTACCAGCATTACCCCATTTTGCCGCGCATATTCGATCGCACTTCTTTCTTGCGGAGTCAACTCATAGCGCGTTGTCACACTCCCGTCAGCATTCTTCTGAGTCAAATCCAAACTGAGATTCGCGATCGCATTTTTCTGTCCAGAAGCCTTCGCAGCATCCACAAACTCTACCAAAGAATCAGCCCATCTCCCAGAATCGATCGCCCTTCCCACCCACTTCGGCGCAGTCTTATTAATTGCATCAATAATCCCCAACATAAAAGTACCGTGCTCGCTACCTTCCCCAGGCTTCAGCAACGGATTGTCATCCCCGCCCACATAATCGCGGCCCTTCTTAATATTCGCGTAATTCAAATAAGGACTATCCGCACTCACACCAGTATCAATCGACCCCAACAACGGCTGATCAGCCAAAGGAAAATCTAGCAATTGACGGATTGCATTCGGATTGTTAGGATTCGGCGAATGCGGATCGACAGGAATTACAGCAACCGGCAAAGTCTCAAACGCACCGCCCGGATTGTAAGGAGTTTGAGTGGCAATCCCATCATGGTACAGACCCAGCGGGTCAAAATCAATCAGCGGCGGTAAATTGTTAGTTGGTGCTCCATTCGGGTCGATCGGGCAAACACCGCTATCAGCCAAGAAATTAGGTAAATCTAAATCAGACAGCGACAAAGAACCCAATAACTGATGCAGCGCGTCAAAATCTTGCAGCCAACCCCCAACACCCGCACTCGGAGTCACAATTGTTTCTAATCTAAAACTTTTCGGTCGTTTCCGACTCTTTGTTTTACTTGAATTGCCAAAACCTTGAGCCTGTTTGCGTTTTTTGCCACCAAAATTTAGCCAGCCCATAACTTTTGCACCCTGATTAATATGAATTCGATCGCAAGAACTTAATTAAATGCCTTCAGACATTCAACCAAAATCCTTTGTTGACAAAGATTTTTCAATAATCGTCAAAAATTTCTGTTTATTTGAGAATTTACGCAAACTTAACAAATTTTCTGTATAGGCGATCGCTTCACATCTGCCGCGCTTTGCTAACGGTCAGGCGGGCGATCGGACAAATACTTTGTTAATGCGTAATTTCTATAATTTTTTGCTTCTTCACACGATTATCACACACCCAAGTTCTATTTGCGATCGTAAAGTTTGTGTAATTTTTTTCCGGCAACTTAATTATGACTTACGCCTTGCAAAGGGATAGCAATTCCCGCCTCAACCAGAAACATCCGCTACACCCTCCTTTCCCACGCAATGACAGGTTGAAAATGCGTAATTCCTAAAATAGTTAGAATTTACACTTGCTTTTTTTCTGCTTTCTGATAATATAATAACAACGTGAAATTTGGATTAAAGTCTAAAGCTCAAACAAATATCACTAAAGCTTCTTCACAAAATACTTTAATACTTCCCTGCTTCATTAAAACAGGGGCAAACTTAGCCTTAAAACTTTCCATTTTCAGAAAGACTTAGGGCGACTTGAAAATCTCAAAAACCCAGCGGAGAAAACATACAAACACAATTGGGCGATCGATTCAACACAATTCAATAAAAACACCCACTTTGAGTGAAAACTCTTGTCCCCCCCTTCTTAAGGGGGGCTAGGGGGGATCGAGTTTCCGCCTAAAATGCGTAATTCCTAAATTAGTGAAAACTCTTGTCCCCCCGTTCTTAAGGGGGGCTAGGGGGGATCTAGCTTCGGCCTAAAATGCGTAATTCCTAAATTGGGGCTAGGAGAGATAAGTTTTTCCTTCTTCCAACTTCAGTCCATGTGTTACATCCCGTACATTTCTCGTTGCCGAACTTTCTTCTTCCTTCTGCCAAACCATGCAACTAAAATCAGCGGTGCAGTGGATACCTCATCCCGACGGTTATTGGATACTTCGCAATCCCGAAGACATTACCTGTATTCAAGTTGACGACTTTGACAAACAGGTAATTTTGCAATTAAGCCAACAGCCAATAACTAATATTCTCGATGAATACAACCTCGATTTAGAAGACGTGCAAAATCTTTTGAAAGACTTAGCACAAGCAGGAATGCTAGAAGGAACCAAGCCGCCGAAAGCTAAATTCAACCTGCTATCCTTCACAATTCCCCTAGTCAATCCCGATGTTTGGTTATCGCGGCACATCGACAAATTCCGCTGGATTTGGACGTGGGAATTTGGCTTTTTTCTGTGCGCTTTCATCTCTTCATCCGTAGCAGTGTGGTTGGCTTCTGCTGCGGAAGTCGCCGCCTCGCACCAGCAGTTATTGACAGCCGGAAAAATTGACAATGCGATCGAAGTTGTCTTAATGACAATGCTAGTAATAGCGTTGCATGAACTCGGTCACGCTTTCACACTCAAACACTACGGTGGCATAGTTAAAGAAATTGGATTGTTGTTTATGTGTCTCATCCCAGGATGCTATACAGATACAACCGACCAATACAGTTTAGTCCGGCGGAAACAGCGAGTTTTAGTAGTAGCTGCGGGAGTATTGATCCAAGTAACAATTTGGGCAGTTGCTGTTTGGATATGGCTGTTATCTCAAGGAAATTTAGTTTGGCATCAAATTAGTTACTTGTTGATGGTGGCGGCATTGCTGACAGTGGCAATTAACTTGAATCCCTTGAATAGATTTGACGGTTATTATTTCTTAGTGGCAGCAACAGGAATTAACAATCTGCGACAAAGGTCGTTTGATTTTTATGGGAACTTGTTGCGAAGGGAGGAAATTGAGGAAGCAGCGGAAACGCAATGGGTTTTGGCGGCTTACGCGCCTTTGAGTATAGTTTATACTGTTTGGGCGTTTAGTTACTTAATGTCCTTGATTGGAAATTGGGTTTTGTTAAATGTTCCGAGTTTTTAACCACAGATGAATCACACGCAGACACCCGTGCCAAGATTGCTGCGGTAGAAGATTATCTACTCCTTCCTTGTTATTTATTCTTCTTCCTTTGTGACAAAAGCGCTTACGCATCGAAGCGGTTAAACAATACTAATTATTCAAAATGTAACTTTATTCTTGTAGGAGTTGAGCGAAATGAATGTTTATCACAAGTTGGGAATTGTTGGCGGAAGTTTGAGTTGTGCAGTTGTTAGTCAATGTTTTTCTGTACAAGCTGCCACTCTAACTCAAACTTATACTGTGGATCTGGGTTCCCAGCCATTAAATAGTAGCACTAATGTGGTTTTGCCAAAGTTTAATTCGCTTTTAGGAACGCTATTAAGGGCTTATGTTACGGTTAAATCAACTGTTAATAACAGTGTTAGCATTACTCCTTTGACGGGAGATTTTATGGGAACGGCGGCGAGTAATGCAAGTATTGCTCTGAATATTCCGCTGTTAAAAGTTGACCCTAATTTGACTTTAAGTGTGTTAGCCAGTCCGCCGGAAACGAGGATTGCTAATGGCGTTACGGGAAGTGTTAGCGGTTCTGCTTCCGGTACTGTGTCAAAGAGTTATGATTCTCAGCAGTCTCTGAGTGCCTTAAGTGGATGCGATGGAGATACTTTTATCGCAGGTTTGGTGACAACGGGTTTTACTCAAATTCAGGGGACTCCTGTTAGGGGAAGTTTCGACGGTAAGGTTGCGGCTAACACTACAGTTAGTGCAATTTATGAGTATGAACCTGTACCGGAACCGATGACTGCAGTTGGTACGTTTGTGGCTGCTGGAATGGGTTTTTGGTGGAAAAGAAGGGCTTCAAAAAAGGTGTAATATTAATTTGGAGCTCCCCCTAGCCCCCCTTAATTAAGCAGGGTGGATAGGGGGGATATCAAAGTTCTCCCTATTACTCGCAGCCCATAAAAAAATAAATTACCCAAAACACTTGACAGATTCGCGGAGGTATGGCAGAGTAGTAAGTCGTGACCGATGCGGAACTGGCGGAATTGGTAGACGCGCATGATTCAGGTTCATGTGGTGCAAGCCTTCCGGGTTCAAGTCCCGGGTTCCGCATTCCAAAGGCAGACAGAAGTTTGGGGTTAACCCGGTAAAGGCAATAACCCCATTCGCTCTGCTGAATTAAAAAATGTTGACAAGTATTCAAAACCCCCTAGTTAAAGAAATTCGCAAGCTGCACAGCTCGAAAGGACGCAGGGAACAACAATTATTTTTACTCGAAGGGACGCACTTGCTCGAAGAAGCTTGCGCGGCCAAATACCCGCTAGCAACGGTTTGCTGCACTCCCGAATGGCTGGATCAGCACGGGGAACTTTGGGAGCAAGTTGGTAATTTAGCCGATCGCACAGAATTAGTAAGTGCAAAAGTCTTAGAGTCGATCGCCACTACAGTCCAACCCGACGGCATTGTCGCCACCGCACCCCGCACTGCAACAGAGCCCGCAAAATTGTCAACTTTAGGAATAGCCCTAGAAACAATCCAAGATCCCGGCAACTTGGGGGCGATCGTCCGCACGGCTGCGGCTGCTAATGCCGACGGTTTGCTGCTGAGCGCAGACAGCGCCGATTTAGACCATCCCAAAGTGCTGCGCGCCTCAGCAGGAGCTTGGTTTAAGCTGCCAATGGCAGTCAGTCCAGATTTAACCGCCGAAGTCTCCGCGTATAAAAATCGAGGAATGCAAATTTTAGCAACTGTCGCCGGGGCCAGTTTAAGTTATTGGGAAGTAGATTTGCGAGTGCCGACTCTGATAGTTTTGGGGAACGAAGGCTCTGGTTTGTCGGAAGAATTGAGGAGTTTGGCCGATCGACAAATCCAAATTCCCCTGAGTCGTGGCGTAGAATCTTTAAATGTGTCGATCGCCGGAGCCCTCATCTTGTACGAAGCTCAAAGGCAAAGAAGTCAGTCGATTTGAAATTTACTCGCCGTCAGGAATCTGGGACATTGAACCAGGGCTGTTTCATTCTCTGATCCGATCGGCAAAAGTAAAAGCGATCGCGCTATCTGATAAGATTTTTAGCGATCGCTCAAAAAAACATATATGCTGACTCTAATCACTTCTTGTTATCTCCTGATTTTTTTCCTCTTCTGGAAGATACAATTTGCTCAGTTTGAAATGAAAATTGTCCTTCCTAAAATTATGACAACCGTTGATTTAGCACTGGCAGATAATCCTCCAGTCAAACCTATACGTCGGGGATTAACTTCAGGAGTTTCTGCGGTAAGTCTCCTTAAAAATGGTGAGCATTTTGTCACTAATTCTACTGTTCAGTTAACTTCTAGTTTAGTTGAACTCTATTAAAATGCTCATTCACCAACTTTAGCACTTCTTGAGCGATTAATTTGTTGGCTTTTGGGGTAAAGTGTCCATCACCAATAAAGTTACTGAGATCATTAGCAGGAACAATATTATGGTTACTGACATAGGGAATTGAACCATTTTCTAAGGTTGGTTTGAGTGCTTGGAACAAATGATCTTCATATCCACGATCATTAAGAATAAGCACAATTGGCATTTTACCGTCAGCTTTCGCTGTGGCTGCGAAATCGTTAACTATTGCCCTTAAAACTGAAATTTCTGATTCGGCCTTAAACCCTGTTGGACTATGAATTTGATTTGTAAGTGTGAGCTGATGACGTTGTGCTAAAGCTCTGCGAATCAATCGGATAATTACCGAATTATCCAGCCATTTTTTCTGGAATATAAATCCATTAAAAAATTGATCGTGTTCTTTAAGTTGATTAACAAATGCGTTCCACTGTGGCTTATTTTGGAGGGTCGCCCGAAGTTGAGCTAAAGACATGACATTGGGCGATATCGCCTTCAGCTTTCCATCTTCCAAAAAGTATCGTGGGTAGGTGTAAGGTGCTGGTCCTTCAAATTGCCAAGTCATGCCGTTAAGAGTTCTGAGTCCTTTAACGCTAGAAGCTAACAGTCCCAAAATTACTATATCCGCTTGATGCTTACCTCGATCTAAATTGTAGGCAGCGAAGGAGTAATTAGGCGGAGCAGCAGGTCCGGCGATCGCTCTAATCATCAGCCTCGAATCCATTTCCTCCATGGCGGTGCCGACCTGATTGGAAAATGACATACCGTAAATGGCAATTAGCAAATCTTTATCGGAAGTTCGGCTAACGGGTATATTTAACTTCTTCCATAGTTCTGGATCTAACCAGCCAGCAATTGCTATAGGTGAACTTAATTCATCCGTAGAACCGACCATCCGTGAAAGCTTGCCCTCAATAGATCGCCCATATTCAAAATATGTATTGAGTTGCCCTGGAGAAGTTGCTAAAGGATCTGACGGATATGGAAACATAAAATTGATCGAAAAATCGAACATCAATAGGAAGAAAATGATCCACAGTCCGGTGACGAATTTTTTACGCATGGCATTGCTGATAGCTGGTTTAAAATTGAGAATAGATGAACTGTGCAGGGGCATTGCTTTCTCCCATCAATAAAATAATAATGAGTGCTGCATAAAAAGCTGCACGGGCTGGGGTTGGATAACGACGGTAAAAATCGGGATTATCAGTTTGGTAAGCCCACAATTCATAGCCGATCAGTAGTGGAATGCCCAAGATAGCAGGTAATGGGGGTGTAGGCAGACTGAGCGCCAAGTTTCCGAAATCTCCAAACAGAATTTTTGTAAAGGAGATAATCTGACTCAGGGAAGTGGCTTTAAACAACAGCCATCCATAGCAAGTCAGCATAAAAAAGAATAGAGTTGCGACTAATCCTTCTAGAAGTTTGAACTTATTTTTGCTCGGTAGTTGTTTGTTAGTAGTCTTAGGGGTAAAAGCTCGATACACAGACAAAAGCATCCCCTGATAAAATCCCCACAGGATAAAGTTCCATGCTGCCCCATGCCAAAGTCCGCCCAGTACCATTGTTGTCATCAGATTTTGATAAGTTTGGCGCTCGCCTTGACGGTTTCCCCCAAGTGGTATATATACATAATCCCGTAGCCAAGTAGAGAGGCTAATGTGCCAGCGACGCCAAAACTCGCTGGGATCTTTAGAAAAATAGGGCAGATTGAAATTGAGTATTAGTTCTATACCCAACAATTTGGATACACCTCTAGCGATGTCTGAATAACCACTAAAATCGCAATAGATTTGAATGGCGTAGAGGAAAGTTGCTAAAATGATATCAATCCAAGAAACATTTCCGTTAGTCCCATAAATTGCATTGACTGAACCAGCTAATCCATCCGCGATCGCTACTTTCTTCACCAATCCAAATAATATCAGAAACAAACCTTGAACAGATTGCTCAAAACTGATCTTTCGCGGATTTGAAATTTGAGGAAGTAACTGTGAAGCTCGATCTATAGGGCCAGCAAACAAGGGGGGAAAATAAGCCAAGAAGAGAGCAAAGTCTAAAAATTGGTGTGATGCTTTCAGTTTGCCTCGATAAATGTCGCAAGCGTAGCTGATGGCTTTAAAAGTGTAAAACGAGATGCCTAGAGGCAGAATGATGTTTAAATGCAATAAGTTGCTATGAATCCCCAGGGTATGAATTACTCTTTCAGCACTGGTAATAAAGAAATTGAAGTATTTAAAGAAGCCTAAAAGTGCCAAGTTACTGCCTACACAGAGCCACAGGAACAAATGGCGGCGCTGTTTTTCCTCAAGAGCGGTGAATTGGGGATACAGCAGGTTAGCAATTGCTACAACTACCAGGGCCGCCATTAATATCAACCAGCCGGAAAAAGAAGCAGGTAATAGTTGTGTCCATTGTACTGACACCGCTATGGGTGCTATACTTACCTGAAGGGCATTCCATTGAACTGTATTAAATAACAACGCCCCTAATACAACTGACAAAGAAACAATCCTGCGGTTAGAAGATTCTAATCGACCAGTATCAATCATTGCCCCGCAGTAGAAGTCAATTGCGGTGGAAAGAAGCATTAAAAACAGGAAATTAACATTCCACCAGCCGTAGAATACATAGCTACCAATCAGCAACACCAAGTTTTGACTGCGGAAAGGAAGGATGCGGTACAAGATATACGTAACTAGAAAAAAGACTAGGAATTCAATTGAGTTAAATGTCACTTATTCTCCACCTGAGTATTTGCAAAAAGTAGCTACTTTTATCTCTTGTGTATGTTAGTCGAGATGAGCGATAAATTATCCTATAAACCGGGGTAATAGGAGAAGGAAGAAATCACTCGCTAAACCTAAGAGGGTGTTTGAAAAGTCGGACAGGGTGTTTAAAAAAACTAACCTGGCTTGGGAAGAAGCGGCGATCGCCTCTAACCTAGATAGTGGCCGATCGGGATGGCGCGAATCAGCGGGGAGGGCGATCGCTCCCGCATACAAACACAAAAAAAAACCGCCATAAATTATAATCCAGAATGTGAAATCTTTCTAGGGTATTAGGCTTGCGATTACAGGAATAGATGTCAAATGCGTTCTCTTGTACCGATCGCCCGCAACCGATCTAAGCGTGCTGGTAATTTACTGGAGTTGTCCCACCCCTGAATTGTTTTGACCCAAACACCTACTTTTGCAGCAAACTCACTAATTTTGTACATGAACAATAAGTATTTTTATTCTTATTGTCTACAAATGTCTAGGCTTCTTGATACTCCCTAGCCTGAAAAGGCGAGGGGATTCTTGAGGAAGCCAGATTCGGATTTTCACTTTTGGCTATCTTGTCGCCGCTACTCACTCAGCTTGAATTTCTTCAAATATTGCGTATACTTTGGTTTTTTGCGCTATCGCGAGTCCATCACTACGCAAAATATCTGGTAAGCTGTTCGGCATTTAAAAGACGATAGTATGGTGCGGAGCGTAAAGAAGTGTTTACCTTGTAAGCTGTTCGGCATTTAAAAGAGGATAGTAGGGTGCGGAGCGTAAATAAGCGTTTCCCAAGTATAGTAAGTATTCGCTTCTGACCCACCTTACCTGGATCGTTAATAGTTTAAATGTGTAACAGCTTAAGCTCTACCTCCTGTTATTATTTGCCCTTTAACTATTCCGAATCTTGCGTCGGATCAGTCCGTTGCCGGAATTACTTGGCAACGCCGGGCGTTTCAACACGTAGATGGTTATTCTTACTTGATCTTTTGGATCATAACATCAGCTTTTGACTAACTATGTAAAGTATCTGTAAAGAAATATTCAAGGTGGTTGAAACCACTACCGACTTTTCCCCTAGTCGATCGCCCCTGGCGCAGGTCTGGTTCTTCGGTCAACCTCCCCATCTCCCCATCTCCCCCTCACCCCATCTCCCCCTATACCAATCTACCCCTCTGAGATGTGGCGGATTTTGTTTATCTTGATGCAAACTGTAAAGCCAGGAAAGCGGATACTTTCGTATCAACAGTCCAGGCTGGCATGAAATAAATATGAAGAAGTGTAGCCAAGTGCTCTCACAAATGTTAAGATTCTTAACATAACGTAGTATTGTGCACGCCCCAACCAAAACCTAACCTGAGACGGTGCTGACTGGGAGTAGTAGCTAGCTACCATAAAATTAAGCCTCTTTAAATGGAAGGAAAGCGCAAGTCCCCGCCCGCTTTCCTTCCCAGCTAAAGCTAGGGGTTTGCGACTACCGCAAACCTTTAGAGGCACAGATCCTCAGCGGGAAAAGCTCATGAAAACTCTTAAGTCCTCAGATACAGATTCTGTTCGCGCTTACTTGCGGGAAATCGGCCGCGTTCCCTTGTTGACCCATGAGCAAGAAATACTCTATGGAAAACAGGTACAGCGCTCAACCGCACTGCATCAGGAGAAAAATATTTTAGCCGAAGAGTTAGGCCGCGACCCGACGGCGGCTGAATGGGCACAGGCAGTTGGGCTGTCTGAGGCACAGTTGCAGCGGACGATCGAGCAGGGGGAAAGGGCAAAGCGCCAAATGGTGGAAGCGAATCTCCGCCTGGTAGTGTCTGTTGCCAAAAAATATATCAAGCGCAACGTAGATTTACTGGATCTAATTCAGGAAGGCACGATCGGGATGCAGCGGGGAGTAGAAAAATTTGACCCGACTAAGGGCTACAGATTTTCTACTTATGCTTATTGGTGGATTCGTCAGGCAATTACTCGGGCGATCGCCGAAAAAGGCCGCACCATCCGCTTGCCGATCCACATCACCGAAAAGCTCAACAAAATTAAAAAGGCTCAGCGCCAACTTGCTCAACAGCTTGGTCGCGCGGCCACGGCTGCTGAATTGGCATCAGAGCTAGAATTGACTCCCAAACAGATTCGCGAATATCTCGATCGGGCGCGCCTGCCACTTTCCCTGGACTTGCGCGTGGGAGACAATCAAGATACAGAGTTGGGCGATTTGTTGGAAGATACGGGTACTACCCCGGAAGATTTTGCTTTGCAATCTTCCCTGCGGACTGACTTAGACCACCTAATGGCGGAACTGACTCAGCAACAGCGAGAAGTTCTCGCCTTGCGGTTCGGTTTAGAAGACGGGCAAACCCTAACTTTGGCCAAAATAGGCGATCGTCTCAACATCAGTCGGGAACGAGTGCGGCAAATAGAACGGGAAGCTTTGACCAAACTCCGCAAGCGCAAGCAAGATATCAACGATTATCTAGCCAGCTAGCTAGATTGGGGATTGGCGATCGGGTCCCCCCCACTTGCAATCCCCAATCTAAAATCGTAAAAACCGCCGATTTTAATTCGGTTGTGCCCACTTGGTTGCTATGATTGTCCTGCTACATTAGTAATTACTTAGTAATAAAGATCAGCAGCGATCAGATAAGGGTTATTTAATTTAACCGCCCGCGTCTAACATAACAAGCTGTCTCTGAAACGGAGGTACTCGTGAGCAACTCATCTAATAAATCCCCAGAATTCTTTGAAGAAGACGGAGAAAATGCCAACTTATTATGGCAATACGTGCAGTCAATGGCTCCCGACACAGTTTCTCAGTTGTCTAAGCCGACTTCTCACGAAGTGTTTCAAGTAATGGAGCGAAATATTGTTGGACTTTTGGGCAATTTGCCTTCGGAACACTTCGGGGTGACAGTTACTACCAGTCGCGAACATTTGGGTAGATTGCTCGCCTCGGCTATGATTAGCGGTTATTTTCTGAAAAATGCCGAACAGCGAATGACTTTTGAAAAGTCCATACAAGCCAGTGAGAGACACGGCTCGGACGATTAGTAGATTCTTAACATTTAAGTAATCCAAGTGTCAAGCCCCCCCTCGCAAGATGGGGGCTTAATATTTTAGATTTTAGATTTTAGATTTTAGATTTTAGAGGGTTGATTTTAGATTAAATAATTGAATAATTATTGATATTATTCTTACATTCCCAATTCCCAATTCCCAATTCCCAATTCCTAATTAATATGTCTGTTTCTCCTGTTGCCCACAAAGTTATCGGCGTTGCTGCAATCTGGAACGATCGCCAACAAATTTTGATTGACAAGCGCCGACAACATGGACTGCACGGGGGTTTCTGGGAGTTTCCGGGCGGAAAAATAGAGCCTGGGGAAACAATCGAAGCTTGCATAAAACGGGAAATTATGGAGGAGTTGGGGATTGTCGTAGAAGTTGGCGATCGCTTGATTACAATTGACCACGACTACACTAAATTTACAGTTAGACTATACGTCCACCACTGCCGCCACGTCAGCGGGGAACCGCAAACGATCGAATGCGATGAAATTCGCTGGGTGACACTCGACGAAATTGACCAATTTACTTTTCCCAAGGCCAACGCACAGATTATTGCTGCACTGCGTTCAAGTTGAGCTGTAATATAAAATTCGGTTGGTACTGAACAACTGACAACTGTTAACTTTATTTTTGTACGGGCAGAGTAAAGTGAAAACAACTGCCTCGATCGACTACGGAGTCTACCCAAATTTGACCGTAGTGGGCGCGGATGATGCCTTGACACAGAGACAGTCCAATGCCGTAACCGTCGGTTGATTTATCTCGCTGCAACCGAAAGCTGTCTTCAAAAATGCTCGCGCAATCTTCTTCAGGAATTCCCGGGCCGCTGTTGCAAATGCTGACTTGAACTTTGTAAGCGGTGCGGTGGAGAATTGAAAGATTAACAGTTCCTCGGTCTGGCGTGTACTTGCTGGCGTTGTCCAGCAGGTTGACTATGACTTGTTTGATGCGATCGGGATCGGCATAAACTAAGGGCAAATCGGCGGGAATGTCTGTTTCTAAGTTCAGACTTTTCGCCTGAAATTTGTCTTGAAACTGCAAGATTACATCTTGACAAATCGGGCCCAGTTCGATTCTTTTTGGTTCAATGTGGAGTTGAGCGTTTGTACCCCGGGCTGCTTGCAGGATATCTGTAATCATACGATCGACTATTCGGATTTGGCGGCGGGCTTGTTTCATCAAATGAGCCGCCAGACTCGGTGTCAAACGCGACTTTTCCCCCTCTTTCACCTTCTGACTTGACTCCAAAGTCTCCAAAGCCAAAGATGCGGCTGTCAAGGGATTACGCAAGTCGTGGGCTAGCATCGCAATAATCCGGTCTTTCAACTGCAACTGCTCTTGCAGGTGTTCTTTTTCCTGTTTGAGGCGAAAAACTTCATCGGAAAGCTGCACAAGTTCGGCCGCGCAAGCAACGGAATAGATTGGTTTTGGGTCAGTCAGGCTTTCAGCAAGAGCTGGGGCCGACTGTTGTTGAGCTGCGTATTCCTCTACAGAACGCTTCCAGCGGGGCCACCAGTGTTCGAGTTGGGCGATTAAATTGCTGCCGGCGAGAGTTTGTCGCGGATCGGGATGAATTTTGAGCAGCGAGGGAGTGGCTACAAGTTTAAAGTGTTCGGCTAAATCCGGCTGTTCTCCTACATCGATGATTTGAAGCTCAAAGTCGCACTCTGCCTTCAAATCCTTTAGGGACTTGCGGATGTGTCTGGTCTGTTCCCTGGAAGAGGGACGCTTGTCTACAAACAGCAAAAGCTGTAAAAGCGGTGCGGGATTTACCGGCTGTTCGGGAGAACAGTCAGTGCCGCTGGTGCCTGGTGTTGGATGGACGCTGTTGAGCTTTTCGATCGGGTGAAAATAATTGAGCATTGCCGAGCCGAGTTATTTCACTTCTACTTTAATTTAATACTTACTTTAGATTTATGCTATTGTCCGATAATTTCATTACAAGCGGGCAAATGATATTTTTGAGATGGAAGAAAAATGAGTCGCTGCGGGTGGTGGTTCAAGTGGCGGCCGCCTTTTTTGTGCTGTGCCTGTTGCTGACGCTGCACCGCTACTACAGCTTTTACGCTACTTACGACCAAGGCATTTTCAATCAACTTTTTTGGAACGGCACTCGGGGTCACTTGTTTGAGAGTTCCCTCTCTTCGGCTTTGTCCACTAATGTGGTTCACCAAAACCAGCTCCCGGAGGTATCTTACTACCGGTTGGGGCAGCATTTCACCCCGGCGCTAATGCTGTGGCTGCCAATTTACTCTCTGTTTCCCTCTCCCGTCACTTTGACGGTGTTGCAGGTGACTTTAATTACCGCGGCGGGAGGAGTGCTCTATGCTCTCGCCAGACACTATCTGGAACCAAAGCTGTCGGCGACAATTGTTGTGAGCTATTACTGCGCTAACGCGGTCATCGGCCCGACTATGGGCAATTTTCACGATATTTGTCAAATGCCACTGTATGTCTTTGGCTTGCTGCTGGCTATGGAGAAGCGCTGGTGGCCCTTGTTTGGGATTCTGGCAACTTTAATTTTGGCCGTGCGAGAAGATGGGGGAGTTGTTTTATTTGGCGTCGGAGTTTACCTGATTTTGAGCCGGCGCTACCCTCGGACTGGTTTGGCTGTCTGCATACTCAGTTTTGGTTATATGATCGTCCTGACCAATCTGATTATGCCTTTGTTTTCTGCTGATATATCCCAGCGGTTTATGATGGAGCGCTTCGGTCAATATGCCGAGGGAGATGAAGCTTCTACTCTAGAAATTATTTGGGGAATGGTGAGCAATCCCGGCCGATTGGTGGCTCAGTTATTTACGCCGTTTTTTGCTAAGATTAGATACCTGCTTGGCCAGTGGTTGCCATTAGCTTTAGTTCCTGCTTTCGCACCTGCGTCTTGGATGATAGCTGGATTTCCGCTGCTGAAGCTATTTTTAGCGAAAGGAGAGTCTGTGCTGGCGATTAATATTCGCTATGCGATGACTGTGGTTCCAGGGCTTTTTTATGGGGCGATTCTGTGGTGGGCCCAGCGTCAAAAGGAAGAAGATAGAATGGTGAGAGAGGAAAGAATGTTTTTGCGTTTTCCTTCTGCTTTATTTCCTCTGCCTTCTTCTTCAAAATTTCGCCGCTTTTGGGCGTTT
This sequence comes from Microcoleus sp. B9-D4, assembly GCF_036705105.1. NCBI lineage: Bacteria > Bacillati > Cyanobacteriota > Cyanophyceae > Oscillatoriales > Microcoleaceae > Microcoleus > Microcoleus sp. B9-D4. The sequence goes on along the minus strand of NZ_JAUBTS010000062.1, from coordinate 5,698 downwards.
TGCATCTGTTTGTCGCTATTTTTTACCTTCACTTCTAACCCAAATCGGACTTTTTCTTTGATTTTGCCCGATGCGATCGATCCTTGGGTGCAGGTTCCTCTCGTCAGACAATGGCAGCACGTTTTGCAAGTGCGGCCGCTATTGGCTCAAATTCCTGCTGATGCTAGCGTGGCAGCAACGAATACTATTGTGCCGATTTTGTCAAGCAGGCGGGAAATTCTCAGGTTTCCGATGTTGGAACTCCGCAATGATGCAGGGAAGGCAGTGAAGATGCAATATGTAATTGCCGATATGTGGCAGTTACAGCAGTATCAGGCTGCGTTTCGCACGGAACGGGGACAGTTGCGGGAAATCGTACCGGCGATCGATCGAATGTCCAAATCTGGAGATTACGGAATTGTTGGCTTTGAAGACGGCGCGATTTTGATGCGTCAGGGTGCTGTTTCTAATTCTGCATCGGTTGCTGCTTGGACCCGTTTTCGCGGCGAATTGGAGCCGATTTTGAAGAAACGGTAAGCGGGTAGCTACGATCGCCATTGCTTTTCTCAGTGGCTCAAATCTTGAGGAAACCTGTTTTTTTCAGGTAATGGCGATCGAGCAATTTCCTGCAAAAACCAGGTTGAGGCATGATTTTCTGTCTTTGTTGCTGCCAAAAGTCAGGCATTGGGCATCAACTTGCGTTCAACTCAAAATTAAGGTTGATAATTATACAATAAATCTGTTAATCCTAAACATTAAGATATATAAAAGCTTTGGAGGGGAGAAAGATGAAAATTTTGGTATTGGCATGGGAGTTTCCTCCCAGAATCGTAGGCGGTATCGCCCGCCACGTATCGGAACTATATCCAGAATTGGTGAAGTTGGGGCACGAAATTCACTTAATTACAGTAGAGTTCGGCCACGCGCCGATGTACGAAGTGGTGGAAGGAATACGTGTGCATCGGGTGGTGGTGGGGCACGCCAGGGACTTTTTTCACTGGGTGGCGAACCTCAACCAAAGCATGGGCCACCAGGGCGGGAAACTGATGCTTGAGGAAGGCCCCTTTGATATCATCCACGCTCACGATTGGTTAGTGGGAGATGCGGCGATCGCCCTCAAGCATACCTTTAAAGTACCGCTAATTGCCACCATCCACGCCACCGAATACGGGCGCTTCAACGGCATCCACAATGAGGGGCAGCGCTACATTAACGCCAAGGAAAACGACCTCGCTTACAACGCTTGGCGGGTAATTGTTTGCAGTGATTATATGCGGCGGGAAGCCGAACGGGTACTATCGACTCCGTGGAACAAAATAGAGGTAATTTACAACGGAATTAGACCGGATAAAAAGCCCCGCTGGCACGAATTTGACGCGATGGATTTCCGCCGCCGTTTTGCTGCTGATGATGAGAAAATTGTCTATTATGTAGGAAGAATTAGCTATGAAAAAGGCATTGGTGTATTTCTAAATGCTGCACCTAAAGTAATTTGGGAAATGGGGGGTAAAGCGAAAATAGTAATTGTTGGCGGCGGCAATACAGACCATCTCAAACATTTAGCTTGGCATTTAGGAATTTGGAATAAGTGTTATTTTACTGGGTTCATGTTTGAGGAACATCTCGACAAATTCCAGACGGTTGCTGACTGCGCGGTTTTCCCCAGTCTTTACGAACCTTTTGGGATTGTAGCGTTAGAAAGCTTTGCTGCAAGAGTGCCTGTGGTGGTTTCGGATGCGGGCGGACTTCCAGAGGTGGTGTTGCACACTAAAACAGGCGTTGTTACTGAGGCAAACAATCGGGATTCTTTGGCATGGGGAATTTTGGAGGTTTTGAAAAATCCGGGTTACGCGCAGTGGTTGGTTGACAATGCTTATCAGGATTTGGAACGCCGGTTTAGTTGGCCGAAGTTGGCGATAGAAACCCAGTGGGTTTATGAACGGGTGGTAGAGGAAAGGGCTGAGGTTGATTGGTAAGAATGTTGACGGTTGACTGTTGACTGTTCGCGGTTGACAGTGAGTCGAATATCAACTTTTTTAGTTGCAATTCTTAAGAAATTGCAACACAATGATATAGATACACTCGACGTTATACTAATTCTCAAAACTCATCCAACAGTAGCTGTAGGGTGCGTCGCTACCCTTAAATCCCAAAAAAGAGCGACAATCTCACAGCGACGCACCGGTGCATACAGTCTTTCAGGAAACAAACTTAACACTCAGGATTGTTGCTTTCTGGAGGCGAGAATTGGTATTAGCTTGAGTGCACTCATAAGATTTAAAGGGAATTCGCATCTTGAATATTTTTAGGGAAATCGATCCCCAACCCAGACGCAGCTTACTGATTTTATTCACCGCAGGCCTGCTATTCTGGTCGAGTTTGGCTTCCCTACTGCCAACTTTGCCGCTGTACGTTCAATTTGTGGGCGGTACAAAACAGCAAATTGGCTTTGTGATGGGTGCATTTGCGATCGGACTTTTGCTATCGAGGCCGCAGTTGGGTAAAATAGCCGACAGCAGGGGGCGAAAACAAGTTTTGCTTCTAGGCGCGTCAGTTGCTGCGATCGCCCCTTTGGGCTACCTGTTAGCTCAATCTATCCCCTTACTGTTACTTCTTCGCGCTTTTCACGGTATTAGCATCGCCGCTTTTACCACAGCTTACAGCGCTTTGGTAACAGATTTGTCGCCACCAGGAAAGCGGGGCGAATTAATCGGTTACATGAGTTTGGTGAGTCCTGTTGGTCTAGCATTTGGCCCGGCTATTGGCGGATTTGTGCAAGCTGGGGTTGGTTATACTCCTTTGTTTGCGATGTCGGCAGTTTTCGCTGCAATAAGTGTATTTTTTACCTGCCAAATTGCGGAACCTAATTTTGCCGATTTAACAAAATCGGACTCGCTATCGGAGGACAAAAATAGCCAAAAATACTGGAAAATGCTGTGGAATCCTAGAGTGCGGATTCCGGCTTTAGTGTTATTGGTGGTTGGTTTGGTATTCGGAACTTTGAGCACTTTTATGCCTTTGTTTATCCAAGAAACTAAGGCTAATTTGAATCCTGGATTATTTTATTCTACGGCGGCTATCGCCAGTTTCGGTATGCGGTTAGTCACGGGACGGGCTTCTGACAAATACGGCCGCGGCTTGTTTATTTCTGGCGGCTTAATCTGTTATGCCGTATCTATGTTATTGTTGTATTTTGCTAACAACACCAGTGCTTTTTTAATAGCAGCTTTGGTTGAAGGTTGCGCGGGCGGTACGGTTTTGCCGATGATGGTAACGCTGATGTCGGACAGGTGCGAACCTCATGAAAGGGGCCGCTTGTTTTCGCTTTGTATTGGCGGATTTGATTTGGGGATTGCGGTTGCGGGGCCGACTTTAGGCTTTGTGGCTGAACAAGTTGGCTACAGAAATATGTTTGGTTTTGCGGCTGGCCTCGCTGGCTTGGCTTTGCTGATTTTTATTACTCAGTCTAGCAAGGGCTTGTCTAATTCGATGAAATTTGCGATCGGTCGAGGCAAAGATATTTATGCCTTGAATCGATGATATTACAGAAGCAAGAAGGAAGAGGCAATCAGGGGACTTACCAAAAAACCCGGTTTCTCCCAAAAATCGTGAATCTATGCGACAGATATTGAGGCAGAAACCGGGTTTTTGTCCCCGCGCACCATTCTTACAAACAGGCAAGATGCCTGTTCCACAAAGAGTGGGTTTTATGTAAAACGTACAAATTAAAAAAGTTATGAGTCTTGAAGGTTGAGTTGGATTAATTTCTTAATTCAAAACTCAAAACTCAAAATTCATAACTTTTAGTAGTGGGCTTGGAGGGATTCGAACCCCCGACCTCATGGTTCGTAGCCATGCACTCTATCCAACTAAGCTACAAGCCCCTGTTGAGTTCAGATTTAATCTAAAATTGATTAAGTTCTTTTCTCACAGAATCTAACAGTAACACCATTACCAAAATAATGCAAGACCTTCCGCAAAATTTTTCTAAATTGCCTGATCGCACACAGCTAACTCACCTCGACAACAGCGGGGAAGCCCAAATGGTGGACGTTTCAGCGAAGGTGCCCACTGTGCGGCAAGCTGTGGCTGCGGGCCGGGTGCGGATGCTGCCGGAGACGTTTGTGGCGATTGAAGCGGGGAATGCGCCGAAAGGTGATGTGTTGGGCACTGCAAGGCTGGCTGGAATTATGGCGGCGAAACAGACTGCACATTTGATTCCTCTGTGTCACCCTCTGCCGCTGAGTAGCGTGGAGGTGCAGGTGATGCCGGATGCTGAGTTGCCGGGGTATCAAATTCGGGCGACGGTGAAAATTAAGGCGGAAACAGGGGTGGAAATGGAGGCGCTGACGGCGGTTTCGGTGGCGGCGCTGACTTTGTATGATATGGCGAAAGGGTTGGAAAAGTCGATCGCCATTGAATCGATTCGACTGGTGAGTAAAAGTGGCGGCAAGTCGGGAGACTATGAAAATGTAGAGGCATAAGTTTCCTGCCGAAAGAGGGATGCAGCATTCAAAAAGCTGCACTTAAGATTAAAATAGGCACAGAACTACTAATATCAAGTGAAAAACTATGCCTCCTCGTTGGCCCCGCAAACCCGATCGCAATGATCCAGAGTATCGCCGCTTAGATGACCGGATGAATTTTGCTATCCACGTCGGTCTTTTTTCTGCTACCAATTCTGGTTTGTGGTTTGTTCACAATTTGCAAAAGGCTGATTGGCCTTGGGCAATTTCGGTAACGGGTGGATGGGCTCTAGTAGTTTTGGCCCACGCGATTTACCATTTTGCGATCGCCGATTATTCGCCCCTCACTAAAGATTCGGGCTGAAGGCAGTTGGCGGCGATTTGTTAAGTCTTTTGATTGATAACAAATAACTTTCGGCTTTTTTGATATGGCTAATACTACACAGGCGATCGAATCCTTAGCAGCCGAAATCGGCGAAAATGTCTACATTGACATTGCCAAATGGCATTTGTATCTCAATGATGCCCACCTGCATACAGTTGTTGCCCAACAACTTTATTCGATGCTGGAAGATGGCGATTTAGATGCTGACAAAGTTGGACAAGTTTTGCAAGGAATTCCAGTCAAGTTTGGCGGCGGCAAGCGGGAAGTGCCGCTTGCCGATTTGATTCCGATGCAGTGTCAAGTTCAGTTGATGGATGTGCTTGAGGAATTTCAGCGGAAGATGTGATACAGCAGATTTCACGTTTATAAAGTACACCCCCAGATAAATCCCCGTAGGGACACTCCAAGAGCCCAAGGAGTGTCAACTTAAGCTGTGAGTCCGCCAGTCCTCTCGCCAGTCCGCCAGTCCGCCAGGGAATGAATTCCCTGTCTAATAGCTAAAGTCCTCTGAAAGAGGACTGATGAGTTTAAAAATTCTTCTTCTGAGTCCTCTTGAGAGGACTTTCGCTTTGAGGCAGGGGTTTCAACCCTTGCCGGACTATGGGTTGTACTTAAGTTGACACCTATGGGCATTGCTGTGTCCTACACTTCCTAAACCTGGAATACGCTGTATCAATTGTTGATTTGGATTTAAGTGCGATCGCCTTTTTTGGTCTTTTTGTACCGAAGGGCGATCGCGCTTTTCTCTCCTTCCCTAAACCAGCATGAAATTAGCCGATGTTATCGCATCCGCACTCACTCCAACCATCACACCTAACTGCTCCCCTGTCAAGAGATTCTTAATAATAGTTCCCTGAGTATTTTGAGT